>CAZVUT010000047.1:0-2725 GCA_964630155.1 uncultured Synergistaceae bacterium | reverse complement strand
GCGACGCGGGAGCGGACGGACGTGACGCCCTTGGCCTCGAGCTTCGCCTTCGAGGGTTGGAGGTAGCGCGTGAGCCTCTCCATATCGACGTCCATAAGAATCGTTCCGTGGTGATAGCGCCCGGCTTTGCCGCTGTAGAAGGCGTTTCCCGAGATCTTGCGCCCCTGGACGAAAATATCGTTTCTGCCTCCGAAAGAGGCGGAAATTCCGAGGTCGCGAAGAGCGCGCACAAGAACGCCGATCTGTCTGTCGAAATCATAGGAACGCGGGGAGGCAAGGAAGGTGAAGTTGCAATTCCCGAGGTCGTGATAGACCGCGCCCCCCCCCGATAGACGCCGGGCGAGACGGCCTCCTTCAAGTTCGAGAAGCTCTGTCCGGCATTCGCGCCACGCGTTCTGGTTCCGCCCGATGACGACAGTGTGTTCGTTGCGCCAGAGATAGAGGATCATCGACGCTTCCCGAATTTGTCCGAGAAGGTGCTCTTCGAGCGCGAGATTGGTCCACGGGTCGAAAGAAGGGGAAACAACGATTTCAGTTCGATATGTCTTCATCCGATTCCCTCCCCGAAGAATAAAAAACGCACGGCAAAAACCGCTGGGTCTGCCCCCAACGATCTCTGTCGCGCGTCAATGGCGCCTCAGAGAGTGTCCCGCCGCAATCCTTTGGCCTGAGAGTTTCCGCTTCCACCGGAAGCATTGCCCCTTCGGCGATCCCGGAGAAAGGGATCTCTCGTGCAGCGTTCATCCCGTATCGAATTGTGAGGATCGTACATCTAAAACCCGAGAGAAGTCAACCCCCCGGGGTGTATTTGTGTTGTGAATATTCGAATCCGTCGTTTCCTGCGGCTTTTCAGAGTCCGATCCGGTGGTATGATTCTTTGTGAATGGAAATCGTTGCTGTTTCAACCCGGAGGTGACCGAAGCATGGAACCCGTGAGCTGCATCGTCTTGCGGCACATCGAGAACATCATGAACGAGCGTGGGTATCGCGTTTATACGACCGAAGACGGGAAGATCCTCGCCATGGACGAGACGTTCCAGGTCCGTTTCAAGTTCGACGCCGTGTTTACGGACAATGATTTCAGCTGTCAGGTTCTGGGCTGGACCGAAGGAGGGCTTCGCCTCCGCGAGAGTTTCAATGTCTCCTGGACCAACGGAGAGGGAGTCCGGCATTTCATGGAATTCATCCGAAACCTCTAGGGAGGCGGCTGCTGTGGAGAAGATCGTCCGGACGGATGCGGAATGGCGCGCCTCCCTGTCTCCGGAACAGTACCGCGTGACGCGACGCAGGGGGACGGAACCGCCTTTTTCGGGAGAGTACGTCCATTTTCACGGGGATGGAGTCTTCCATTGCGTCTGTTGCGGAGCGGCGCTTTTCGATTCGCGGACCAAATTCGATTCGGGCAGCGGGTGGCCGAGCTTTTGTGACGTCGTGTCGCCGTCGGCCGTCGTCGTGAAGAAAGACTACGCGCTCGGGATCGCCCGCGACGAAATCGCCTGTGCGCGATGTGACGCGCATCTCGGCCACGTCTTTCCGGACGGCCCGGAGCCGACGGGATTGCGGTATTGCGTCAATTCGGCGTCGCTTCGCTTCGAGGATCGCGATCAATGAACGGCTGCCCGTGCGTCGTGTCCTCGGACGCGGCCTCTTCCGGCTTCGTCTTCGGTTTTCTGTGCGTTTCGGGCTGTTTGGGGGAAGCGGATCGTCCGGTTCTTGAACGCCTGCGCGCGACGATCGGGGACGAGGTTCGCGCGCGCTGGGGAGGCAAGGGGAAATCCGCGTTTCGCGAGGATCCCGTGCTTGAAGCCTACCGACGTTTTTACGGGCGCTTCGGGAACAGTTACTTTGTGCAGCTCCAGCTCGAGACGGCGGCGAAAGGCGAGAAGCCGATACCGCTCGATATCCCCCTCGTGTCCCTCATGTTCCTCGGCGAACTGCGGCATCGCATCCTGACGGCGATACACGACGCGTCGTCCGTGCGCTTCCCCCTGTCGGTCGGCGTTGCGAACGGAACGCAAACCATCCGGCGGATGGGGGGAACGGAACGGATGCTCAAGCCCGGGGATCTGTACATGGCGGACACGGAAGGAGTCATTTCCAGCGTCCTAGCGGGGCCGGACGAACGGACGCGGGTGACGGAACGGACGACTGACGCCGTTTATACGACGTATGTTCCGCCCGGCGTCGGCGTGCAGGCGCTCGCGGGATATCTCGACGATCTCGATGGCATGATCCGGAGCGTCTATCCCGCTTCTCGAATCGACGAACGACGGATTCTCGGGACGCAGACCGGGGAGGCGAACGGATGAATATCGAACGTGTTTTTCCCGCCAACGACGCCGGAACAACGGTGAGGAAAGGAAGCCGGAAGGGGGAAAACCTCCGGCGCGACGCTGAACGGATTGTGTTGGCGGCCATCGACGAATGCCTGCCCGAACCAGCGGTCCGGCGTGCGCTCGCCGGCAGGGACTTCCAGGGAAAGGTCGTTCTTGTGTCCGTCGGGAAGGCGGCCTGGAGGATGGCGTGCGCCGCTGTCGAATGCCTCGGAGACAGGATTGAACGGGGCGTCGTCGTAACGAAGTATGACCACTCCCGGGGAAGTATCCGCGATTTTCAAATCATCGAGGCCGGGCACCCCGTGCCTGACGGGAACTCTCTCAGAGGCGCCGGGGCGGCGCTCGATGCCGTGAGCGGGCTGACGGAACGGGATACGGTCCTCTTCCTC
>CAZVUT010000046.1:0-17916 GCA_964630155.1 uncultured Synergistaceae bacterium | reverse complement strand
GGGGCCGCGCTTTTTTCTTTGCCGCGCGTGGTATATACTTACCTGCATATTGTATTTTCCGTCCGTACGGACGGTGACAGGAGGTTCACGGTATGACGGAAATCAAGGCTCCACGCGGTGTCCGCGATATTCTCCCCGACGAATCATGGAAATGGGCATATGTTTTGAATCATGCGCACGCCGTCGCGGAGGACTTCGGGTATGCGGAAGTTCATCTTCCGATTTTCGAGCATACCGAACTTTTCTCACGTGGGATCGGAGAAACGACGGATGTCGTTGAAAAGGAAATGTACACATTCACCGACAGAAGGGACCGAAGTCTGACGTTGCGTCCGGAAGCGACCGCCTCCATGGTCCGGAGCTACATCGAGCACGATATGGCGGAAGCGGGGCAGCCCGTGAAGCTCTGGTGCTCCGGGCCGATGTTCCGGTACGAACGTCCGCAGAAGGGGCGATACCGGCAATTCTGGCAGATAGACTTCGAGGCGCTCGGATCTTCAAATCCCATGGTGGATGTCGAAATCATTGAGCTTTCCCTCGAACTCTTCCGCCGCCTTGGCCTGACGAACCTCGAAGTGATGGTGAACTCGGTCGGTTGTCCCAAATGTCGTCCCGTCTACAAGGAACGTCTGATGGAGTATTTCGGGGCGCATCTCGACACGCTCTGCGAGTCCTGTGTTTCGCGATATTCCCGAAATCCGCTGCGGATTCTCGACTGCAAGAATCCGCAGTGTCGCGCCGTCACCGAAGATGCTCCGGGAATCCAGGACAGTCTGTGCGAGGATTGCCGGACGCATTTCACGTCCGTCACCGACGGAATGACGCGCCTCGGCGCGACTTTTCACGTGGACAAGCGACTGGTTCGCGGTCTTGACTACTACACCAAGACAGCCTATGAGGTTCTTTCGGGACAGCTCGGCGCGCAGAACGCCGTATGCGGCGGAGGACGGTACGACAACCTCTCCGAAGCCGTCGGAGGTCCCGCCCTCCCGAGCGTGGGCTTTGCGACCGGGCTCGACAGGATCATTCTCGTCATGGAAGAGCAAGGGTGTTCGTTCGGGAAGCGTCCCGCCCCTCTGGTGTACATGATCGCCCAGACGCCGGCGGTTCGGACGGAAGCGCAAATCCTTACCGCGTCCCTGCGGCGTTCCGGTTTGGCCGTGGAAATGGATTTTCTCGGAAGAAGCGTAAAAGCTCAGTTCAAGGCCGCATCCTCCATGACGGCGAGATTCGCAGCCATCATCGGAGAGTCGGAGATGGAAAAAGGGACCGTATCCCTGAAGGATCTCGAAAACGGCGAGCAGGTGGAAGTCTTGCGTCCCGACCTTGCCGGGACGATTCGCAAGCTCTGTGAATCGAACTGAAGGAGAACAGATGATGAGCGGACGGAGTACGTTTTTCGATGGAACGTGGCAGCGAACCGACTATTGCGGAACTGTGGGAAAGGAACATCTGGGAAAGACAATCGTCCTTAACGGATGGGTCCGGAAGCGTCGTGACCTCGGCGGCATCATATTCATCGATCTTTGGGATCATACCGGGTGCGTTCAGGTTGTCTTCAATCCGGAGCGGCATCCCGGTGCGCACGCTCTTGCAGGAGATCTGAGAAGCGAGTTCGTCATCGCCGTCGCCGGTTCTGTCGGCGAACGACCGGAAGGGACCTGCAACTCTGCTATGGCGACGGGCGACTTTGAAGTGACGGCGGAGGAGATTCTTCGTCTCTCTCCTTCGGCTCCTCTCCCGTTCGAAATCGGCGACGCGACGGACAGGGTTGACGAAAACCTGCGTCTGAAGCATCGCTATCTCGATCTGCGGCGCGAAAAAATGCAACGGAACCTCCGCATCCGTAACCGCGTTGCGATGTGTACGCGCGACTACCTCTCGCGGAACGGCTTTATCGACATAGAGACGCCGATGCTGACAAAATCCACACCTGAAGGGGCCCGGGACTATCTCGTTCCGAGCCGCGTGAGTCCCGGAAATTTCTTCGCGTTGCCCCAGTCGCCGCAGATCTTCAAGCAGATTCTCATGATCAGCGGCTTCGACCGGTATTATCAGATCGTCAAGTGCTTCCGGGATGAAGACCTTCGTGCGGACCGTCAGCCCGAATTCACGCAGATCGACATGGAACTGAGCTTTCTCACCGAAGAGACAGTCTATTCCCTGATCGAGGGGTACATGAAAGAACTTTTCAAGAACATTCTTGACGTGGACATTCCGACGCCCTTCCGGCGAATGTCCTACTGGGACGCCATGGACCGGTACGGAAGCGACAAGCCGGATTTACGCATTCCGTTCGCCATCGCCGATCTGTCGTCCGTTTTCGCGGACGCCGGTTTTGCGCCGTTCAGGGAGATTCTCGCGAACGGCGGGTATGTGCGGGGGACGCCGCTTCCCGGCGGCGCGTCGCTGTCGAGGAAAGGCCTTTCCGACATTGAAGAGCGCGTCAAGAAGCTCGGCGGGACGGGATGCGCCGCGTTTCAGATCAAAGACGGCGTCCTCAAGGGGCCGCTCGTCAAGTTTCTGTCCGAAGAGAGCCAGGAGGCATTGCGCCGTATCGCGGGAGTCGGGGAGGGCGATGCCCTTTTCGTCGTGGGCGAGAAGAGCAGGAAGAAGATATCCGATATCCTCGGAACCCTTCGCCTCGAACTTGCGCGCGAGCATGATCTCGTTTCCAAAGGAACGTGGGAATTCCTGTGGGTCGTGCAGTTCCCGCTGTTCGAGTGGGACGAGGAAGAACACCGCTGGACGGCCGTCCATCACCCGTTTACGGCGCCCTTGGCCGAAGATATCCCGCTTATGGATACGAATCCCGGCGAGGTGCGTTCGAGAGCCTACGACTGCGTGCTGAACGGAAGCGAGGTCGGCGGCGGTTCCATACGGATCCACGATCCCGCAATTCAGGAGAAGGTGTTCGCCTGCCTCGCCTTCACAAAAGAAGACGCCCGCAACCGGTTCGGATTCCTGCTCGACGCGCTTTCCTTCGGGACCCCCCCCCACGGCGGACTGGCCTTCGGTATGGATCGTCTCGCGATGCTTCTCTGCGGCGCGTCCTCCATACGCGAGGTCATGGCTTTCCCGAAGACGCAACGGGCGCAGTGTCTCATGTCCGGTGCGCCGTCGGACGTAGCGGAAAAACAGCTCGGGGAGCTCTCGATCGCGATCGCGTTGCACGAAGCTCCGGAAGCACCGGGGGAATAACGCCGGAAGAACAAGAGCGGGATTCCTTGGCAGGAGTCCCGCTCTTTTCGTATGGCGTGGGTTCCGGTTCCGTCGCGTCAATAACGCAGCCCGAAGGTTGGGTAATAGATTCTTTCGTCGTGGAGGCCCTTTTCCTGGTCCTTGAGCGCGTCTTTCGCCTTGTCGCCGAGATTGACCGCAAGCGCCGAGGTGAGCACGTGAACGAGGAAGAACGGACCGATCAGGCTGCTCCCGAACGTCGGGCTCGCATCGCTCACGTAAAAGGAGAGATTCGCGAACCGGCAAACGGGCGCGGCGGGGCTGTCCGTCAGCGTGACGACCGTCGCGCCGATCTCCGACGCGCGTTTCATCGATTCGGTGACCTCGATGACATAGCTCGGAAGCTCGCAGACGACGACGGCGTCTGTCGCCGTAACGGCGCGCGCCTGCTCGATCAACGCCATGGATCCGCGCTTGATCAGAACGCCCTTGAGTCCCATTTCGAGGAGACGCGTGTAGAGAAACTCGGCGACGAGCGACGAGATTCCCCATCCAACGCAGTAAATCGTACCGGACTTCCGGAGGATGGAGCAAAACTCGCCGATTGATTCCGCACGGAGCTGATTCCAGGTGTCGTCGAGATTCGCGTGTTCCAACCGGTGGATTTCCACGGGCAGATTAGAAAAGTTCGTGATGGATCTGGAGAGCGTCGCGGAAGGATTGACCTGTTCGAGGACGGCGTCTTTCAAAGACCCCTTGAGATCAGAATACCCGGAAAACCCGAGGACACGGGAGACGCGGACGAGCTGCGCTTTCGATACGTCCAGCTTCTCGGCAACGTCGCCGATCGACAGGAAAGCGGCTTCTCTCGTGTTTGCCAGGAGATACTCCACTACCCTCCGCGCCTTTGTGGGCAGCGAATCTATCTTGGAACGAAGCAGCTCTTCCAGCCTGGCGCCTTCCATACAACGTCACTCCCCCTGAAACGTAATGGTTCTGTCTGTGGACTTTAGTTTATTTCAAGGGAAAGGAATCGTCAAATGGTACGGAGTCTCGACCGCTTTAAAATGCGGCGCACGCTTTACGTCCGTGGGCGCAGGCGAACGTATTTCGCGTAGAATTCGTCCAGTATGACGGTCATCTCGGCCGGAAGAATCCGTCGCACTTTTGCTTCGATCTTTTCGGGAACGGAACCGTAGAACGCTTCGGCGATCGCTCCGGCGATGCAGGCCTGGGTATCCGCGTCGCCTCCGAGCGACACCGCGTTTCGTACGGAGTCCTCGAAGGACTCGGACTCCAGAAAAGCCGTGATGGCTTCCGGGACGCTTCCCTGGCACGTTTCGTCAAGCTCGTAGTCCTCACGGATCTGGGTGAGGGAGAGCCGGAGGTCGTAATCGAACGTTGTTTCGATATACGTCCGAATAATGTCCTTGCTGCGTCCGTCGCGTGCGAGAAATATGGCGGCGGCGACAGCCTGCGCTCCCTTGACGCCTTCCGGGTGATTGTGCGTCGGCTCCGCGGTGCGTCGCGCTTCTTCGATCACTGCGTCGAGCGAATCGAACGCGTATGCGACGGGACTGACGCGCATCGCGCTTCCGTTTCCGAAGCTTCCGTACGGCTCCGGGGCGGCGGAGGCGAGCCACTCCTGAAAGCGGCCTCCATATCCGACATCCGGATAGCGGGTCCCCCAGCTCCGGAATGACGCCGCGAACGGGACGCCGTGAAGAATGCTGTCCGCCACCGCAACGGTGAGCACCGTGTCGTCCGTGAACGTGGACTCCGGCACGAAGAGGGAGAAGGATGTACGTTTCACCGGGTGCCAGTCGTACGCCGAACCGATGATATCGCCCGAGATCGCTCCAAGCATCGATTGACCCTCCTTGTGTTGACCTGGAACAATTATACTCCTCAACATCGCGCCCGATGGAGCCGTGAGCCGGAATTCACGGGAGGACGCACCGCTTCGCGCCTCCAGCATCTTTGCGTTTCTCGGTGTTATCGGGTAGGATGCTTCTATATTTGGGAGCGGGATGGTGACGTGTTTTGAAGTGTGTGCTTTTCGATTTTGATATGACGCTGGCCGACAGCAGTTACTCGATTACGGACGCCTTGAACCTGATCGCGCAAAGCCGCGGACTCCGGAGCGTTACGAGAGAGGAGATCCTCCGGGTTATCGGTCTCCCGATTGCGGAGTCGTGGATGGCGCTCTGGGGAGAGTTCGACGAATCCTGGCTCGAAGAGTACAGGGAAAGATTCGTCCCGTTGGAATATAAAGGGCTTCGTCTCTTTCCGGGAACCAGAGAGGTGCTTGAATCGCTTCGCGGACTCGGGATGAAACTCGGGGTCGCCTCGAACAGGCGAAATGTCCTGCCCGCACTGGAGGCCACGGATATTGCACAGTATTTCGATTCGGTTGTCGGACTGCAGGATGTCGCGCTCCCGAAACCGAGTCCCGATGTGCTGATCGAGAGCATGCAGCGGCTGGGCGTCAGCAGTGCGGAAACCTGGTATGTGGGCGACACTGCCGATGACATGAGAGCGGCTGTCTCCGCCGGAGTCCGTGGCGTCGGAGTCGAATCCGGGAATTTCCAGGCGGCGGACCTCATTGAAGCGGGGGCCTGGCGTACGATCCCTGCGGTTGTCGATCTCCCTTCGCTTCCGGAAGCGGGAATTCCGTCCGGTTGCGCGTTCATCCCTGCACGGGGATAGGGAAAGGAAGATTCCTTTATGGCGCCGAACGGTCTTGCGAAAGAGAAGAGCCCGTATCTGCAACAGCACGCGGACAATCCTGTGGAGTGGCTTCCGTGGGGGGATGAGGCGTTCGAGAGAGCCAAAAGGGAAGACAAACCCGTCTTCCTCTCGTGCGGCTATTCCACGTGCCACTGGTGTCATGTGATGGAGAGGGAGAGCTTCCGGGACGAGGAGGTGGCGGCGTTGCTGAACGCTGCGTTCATTCCGGTGAAAGTCGACCGGGAGGAGCGCCCCGATATCGACGCGACGTATATGGCCGCCTGCCAGGTTCTCAACAAGGGAGGCGGATGGCCGCTCAACGTTTTCCTGACGCCCGAGGGGAAACCATTTTTTGCGGCGACATATCTCCCAAAAAGAGGCTCACAGGCGCAACCCGGACTCGTCGACATGATTCCACGCGTGCGCTGGTTGTGGGCGACCAAACGCGACGCAATCGAACAGTCCGCGGATTCCATCATTGAAGCGCTTCGGAAGGGAGCCGTGCCGACCGGCGGAAGCTGTCCCGGGAAGACGGAAGCGACCCGTGCGTATGAAGCGCTGAAAGTCGCGTTCGATCCGGCATGGGGCGGTTTTTACGGAGCGCCGAAGTTCCCGGCGCCCCATCGACTCTCCTTCCTTCTGCGCTACGGGCAGGAGTTTCGGGAACAGGACGCGCTGAATATGGTCGCCATTACCATGAGGCGCATGTGGGACGGGGGAATTCACGACCATCTGGGCGGCGGATTCTTCCGGTATTCAGTCGACGAACGATGGGGCGTTCCGCATTTCGAGAAGATGCTGTATGACCAGGCGCTTCTTCTGCATGCCGGAGCCGATGCGTTCGAGGTTTTGAAGGATCCGTTCTTTGAAACGTTCTGCCGGGACATTGTCTCGTTTCTGTATCGGGAGCTGCGTTCACCGGAAGGCGCCTTCACCGCGGCGCTCGATGCGGACGATGAAGGGGTGGAGGGGGGGTATTACCTCTGGTCGGACCCGGAGATACGCGATGTCTTGTCCGAAGAGGACGCCGCTCTTTTCAAAACCGCATATTCCGTTCTTGAAAAGGGAAATTTCGGCAAACACGGAAATATGGATACCCTTGGGAAAAACGTTCTTCGCCGTTCAAAAACCTGCGAAGAACTCGCCGCACTGATGCGTCTTTCTTCGGCGGAGATCGAAACGAGGATTGCCGCCTGTGTGAAGGCGCTTCTTGCGAAACGGGACACAAAGCGTCGTCCTTTCCGGGACGAAAAGATCCTGACCGACTGGAACGGCCTTGCAATCGCTGCGCTCGCCCGCGCCGGCCGGCTCTGCGGACGGAAAGAGTACATCGACGGCGCCGTTCACGCGGCGAATTTCGTTCACAAGACGCTATGGGACGGAAAGGGAGAGCTGCGGCATCGATATATCGGCGGAGAAACCGCCGTTTCGGGAATGTTGCCCGACTACGCGTTTCTCGCCCGCGGGTTTCTCGAGTTGCACGAAGCGACGAAAGACGCCCGCTGGCGGAAAGAAGGGCTTGCCATCGTGACGAATGCGGTGAGCCGTTTCTGGGACGAAAAGCGCGGAGGCTTTGAAATGAGCGTGAGAACGGACTCGCGACTCTTCCTGCCGATCCGCGACGCCCATGACGGAGACATCCCGTCGGGCAACGCCGTCATGGTTCAGACCCTCATGAAAGCGTACGAGATCACGAAAGACGGGGAGTATCTGCGTCTCGCCCGCAGGACGGCGTCCGCGTTCGCCGACGCGATCCATGTATCGCCGGGCGCGCACACGCACCTTCTTGAGGCCGCGCTTCCGATGAACCGCCTCTAGCGGGGAGATGGGGAAGGTCTTACGCCCTTGTTGCCCGATTGTTCATGAGTTATAGTGGGACGGACTGTAGCGGACGCACTTTGAAGGGGGGCCCGGAACATGGAAGAAGTGAAAAAGGTCACCACCGAAGTCGGGACGAACGAATGGCAGGTTGTGGTTTTCTTTCTCGGAGAGCAGACCTTTGCGATAAATGTGGACAAGACGCGTGAGATTCTC
This sequence comes from uncultured Synergistaceae bacterium, assembly GCA_964630155.1. Classification (GTDB taxonomy): domain Bacteria; phylum Synergistota; class Synergistia; order Synergistales; family Aminobacteriaceae; genus CALFXN01. The sequence continues at coordinate 9,972 of CAZVUT010000046.1, read as the reverse complement.
CGGTGGACGGGGAGCCGTTCCATCCCGGACGCTCCGACATCCATGATCGGAATCACGTCCGTTCGGGGAGAAGTCCTCCCGCTGATGGACCTCAGGAAGCATCTTGGCATCGTCTCGAATGTTCCGCTCGAATCGAGCAAAATCATCATCGCGGAATTCAACGAGATCAAACTGGGGTTCGTCGTTGACTCCGTTGAGCGGATTTACAGGATCAATTCCGAGGAACTCGATTCCTCCCTGACAGGCACGTTCCTCGGTCAGTTCGTATTGTACGTTATCAAGCGAGATCACCGGAACGTCCTGCTTCTCGACTACGAGGCCATCGTGCAGTCCATCAATCCCTCCCTCTCCGAACGATATGCGCTGGACCCGGAAAAAGCCAGAGAGATGACTGCGGATCTGGGAAATCTCGATTTGTATAAGATCCTTGTGGCGGAGGATTCCCCGTTGATCCGCAGGCAACTGCAAGACGTCCTCTCGCAGGGAGGATTCCATAACGTGGTGCTGGTGGGGGACGGGAAAGATGCGTGGGATCATCTCGACGCCACCCCCGATGATTTCGCCCTTCTCGTGACGGATGTCGAGATGCCGCGTCTCGACGGTCTTGCGCTTACCCGTCGCGTCAAGGAAAACACGAAGATGCGATCGATTCCCATCGTCGTTTTTTCCTCGATCATGGCGCATGACATCAAAATCAAGGCTGCGAGCGTCGGAGCGGAGGCGCAGATCACGAAACCCGAAATCAACGAACTCGTCACGCATGTTTGCCGTCTCCTTCGGGAACACCCGAGGAGCGCCTAGGAGGAATTTCTCTGTCCCTTCCGTACTGGGATTCGCACGTGGACATGGAAGTTGCGTCCTGGTTCCCGTGGGGAGTCGATTTCTGTCCCGTATCGATCAATTCCCTGTTCAGCGCGGACCTCGAGATGCTCGCTTCCCGCGCGCTCTCGCTCGGAAGCGAGTTTTTCTGCATGAGCAGTCTCCGGAGCGGGAATGTGGGAAGCCTTCTGCGCGACAGCATGCTCTTTCCGGGCAGTGATACGCGACTGGATCTCGGATTCACGATGGTCTTCGGATACTCCGCGGGAATGGAACGGATTGTCGAAGGAGCTCTCGGCGCGTACGCGAATCTGTCCGCGGGGGTTTCGAGTTGTCGTGTCTGGGATCGCGACATGCCCCGCGAAGAGTTCAAGGCCATCGTTCTTGTCAGTCCTGATCCGTTTTTCGACGAGGATGCCTTTCTGGTTTCGTTTTCCCGGTCGCTGGAAGCCGGGCCGTGCGAAAAAGAGATCCCCTTCTACGCGGAACATTTCGGGTATGTCCGTTTTTTCATCCCCTTCGAAACGGACAATCTCCAGGAACTGCAGATCAGCCGGTTGCTCCACGAAATGGAAAACGAGGAAACCCGAAAGTCGGTAGGTCCGTCTCCCGAAATACGATTCCCCAGGTTCCCGGAAATTCGGATAGAACGGTAGATTTTTTGATTTCGCGGAAATGCTTTTTGAAGGTATAATAAAAATTCACACTTGAATGCGCCGCACCGTCGGCAGGAGGGACCGCATCGAAATGAAAGAAACGAAACCGGTGGAGGGCAGCATCCTGAAAGACGGCATGACGAGCGACATGTCTCCGGAGAATCAGGGGAAAATTCACGAGCTGATCCGCGAAGCACAGGGCAGGGGAAAGGGCAGCGTCACGCAGGAGGACATAGAAAAGGCGTTTCATGACGATATGTGGAATGCCGACCTGCTGGACAGCGTCTATACCGCTCTTCTGGATCACGGTCTCAAGGTGCAGGAAGACGAGGCCGAAAGCGAGCCGGAGAGCGAGGCCGAGACGGAAGAGGAGCCCAAGGACGCCCGGGTTGCGCGAGGCGCGGACGAGGATACCCTCATTCAGCCGTCGCTTGACGGGGAGCCGGGCAAGCTTGACGATATTCCCCTGACGGATCCCGTTCGTATGTATCTCCGCGAGATCGGGAAGGTTCCGCTCCTCGGGCCGGAGGAAGAAGTCGAACTCGCGAAACGTGTCGAAGCGGGCGATCCGGTCGCAAAGCAGAAGATCATCGACGCGAATCTGCGTCTGGTCGTGAGCATCGCAAAAAAATACATCGGACGCGGCATGCTCTTCCTTGACCTGATCCAGGAGGGGAACCTCGGCCTGATTCGCGCCGTCGAAAAGTTCGATTACCGGAAGGGATTCAAGTTCAGCACCTATGCCACGTGGTGGATCCGGCAGGCGATCACCCGCGCGATTGCGGATCAGGCGCGGACGATTCGCGTGCCCGTTCACATGGTGGAGACCATCAACAAGATGGTGCGTGTCTCCCGCCAGCTTGTGCAGCGATTGGGGCGCGAGCCGACGGACGAGGAGATTTCGAAGGAGATGGATATCGAGCCCGGGAAGGTCGAAGAAATTCGCCGTATCGCCCAGCTCCCCGTTTCTCTCGAGACTCCGATCGGCGAGGAAGAAGACAGCCAGCTCGGGGACTTCATCGAAGACAGGGATCTGCCGAGTCCGGAAGAATCCGCGGCGAGCCATCTGTTGCGCGAGCAGATCGAGGAAATGCTCGATAACCTTTCCGAACGGGAACGCGAGGTCCTTCATTTCCGTTTCGGCCTTGAAGACGGCCGTTCGTATACACTCGAAGAAGTCGGAAAGAAATTCGGCGTAACGCGAGAGCGTATCCGGCAGATCGAAGCGAAGGCGCTCAGAAAACTCCGACACCCCAGCAGAAGCAGAAAACTCAGGGATTTTCTCGATTAGCGCGTCTGTTGTCCGTGACGGCGCGCCCTCGTAGCGGAAGGGGATGAGCGCATGCACGAGACCATCCTGCTCGTCCTTCATTCGGGATGTTCTCTCGAAAGAGATCTGAAGCGATCCGTCGAAGAAAGCGGCTTTCGGATTTCCGGAGTATTTTCTTCCGTCGAGACGGCGGCTGAAGAAGGGCGCGCCGATTATGCCCTCGTCGATATCGCATTTTTTGAATCCCCGCAATACGCGCAGTCTCTCCTCAGACTCGCGCGGTCGTGTGTTCTCGGTTTCGGCTGCGTTATCTCGGCGGATGTCGGGGCTGAGACTGCCCGAAAGGCGGCGCTTTCTGGAGCGACATCGTTCCTGGAGCCTCCTTTTGAAAGGATTCACGTCGCCTGTGAATTGGGGGCCGTTTTTGCGGTCGACTCGCTGCGCAAGCGGGACCTCTTCTTTCGCGAAGCGCCGGTTGGCATTGCGTTGCTGGATTCCAACGGAGTCGCTCTTGATGTCAACGAGGCCTTTTTGCACCTTTTCGGTTTCTCCTCCGAATCACAGGTTCGGGGAAAGTTCCTTCGTGACCTGATCGCCGGGGGAACGATCGGGCTCCAGGCGATCGCCCTCGAACAACTTGTCCTTCAGGGAAAACGTGTGTGCGTCGACACGAAACGGAAACGGAGCGACGGCGCGGAGATGGATGTTTCGTTGATCCATGCCCCCGCGACGCTCCCTTCGGGGCGAACAGGAATTTTCTGCATCTACGAGGATATTTCGGAACGGAAGAAAAACGAAAACCGCCTCCGGCGACAACTTCTTCGCGAAAAACTTTCTTCCCGGATTTCCCTTTCGGCGATGACGTCGTCGTTTCCCGAGCCGGTAATCAGCGAAGCGCTTCAGCATATCGGGCTTTTCGCGGAGGCGGATCGGGTGCGTTTCGTGCCCCTTGAGGCCGGACCGTTCGGCGAACCGTCAACATGGACTCGGAGGACGATCCCGGATGTCGAAAACGACGGGATCGCCCATGCGCTGCGCCAGGAAGACTGGATGTGGAGCAGGCTCACAACGGATCGCTTCCTGGTCATCGAGGATCTTCGCGTCCTCTGGGACAGAAGTTCGGTCGCAATGGAGCGCCTCCGGGAGCGCAGGATCGGGGGGTTCCTCGCGGCTCCGGTCGTCTTGCGCGGCGTCGTCCTCGGCGCGTTTGTCCTCGAGTGCATCGACAGAAAGAGATCGTGGGATATGGAAGAGATCGGCTTCCTCCGTTTTCTCGTCGAAATTTTCCGCGGAATGGCCGAGCAGAGCTTTATGAAAGCATCCGTATCGGAGAACCGGAACCGGTATCACTCGATTTTCCAGGAATTCGGTTTTCCCCTTTTTCTGTGTACGATCACCGGAGATTCGGAAGGACGTGGAGGAGATGTGCGTTTCTCCGAATGGAACGGGCGCGGGGGGAAATATCTCGCGAACCGGGGCGTTTCGGATCCGATAGGACGCTCCGTAAAGGACATCGACCCGTCCTTGGCGGAAGTGCTTCGGAACGTGACGCAGCGGGGGGGGGCGAGAACCTTGAACCTTCGTCCGGAAACGTGGGGGGACGGCATGTTCGCGAGGATTTTTTCGCCCCGGAAAAACGTCGTTGCGTTCATGGTGTTCGACGTCGCGGACGCCACATCCACGTAACGAACACCGATGCGGCGACGCAAAAAAGCGCGAACCACCGGAACGCATGAACGACTCCGGCGGATTCGCCGGCGAACCCCATGTACAGAGGCAACAGGAACCAACTGAAGTCCATCGAAAAATACACGAGCGACGCCGCCTTGGCGCGAAGCCGGATCGGGACGAGATCTCCCGTGAAAGAGAGGTGCGCGGGATAAGCGTATCCCATGCCCATTCCGTAGATCAGGCCGCATACGGCGAGAAATGAGTTCGATGTCGCGTAGGACGTTGCGACGAGACACACCGCCATCAGAGCGAAGGATGGTCCCGCGAGCAGCGTCCGCGGCAGCCGATTGAAAAGGTCGCGTCCGTAAAAACGGATCAGCGTGGCGCCGATGGCGTTGGGAATCATGAATGCGGAAGGAACGAGTCCCTTCCCCATTGCGAAACTCGAAATGTAGACGATCGAGGCGTCGCACAGACCGAACAGCAGACAGGAAAGCAGCATGCGAAAAGCAGGCGTCGCGCGGAAAAGATCCCCGTACGTTCCCCACGCAAGGTCGCCTTCGCTGCCTGCAGAGAGGACAACCGGTTTGAGACTGATTGAAAGACGGACGCAGAGAAGCGCTGCGACCGGAGGCATCGCCAGAAAGAGGGTCGATGCGCCGTGCCGGAGCAGGAAGTCGGATAAAGGAACGACCGTGAAGAGCGGAAAGACGCTTCCGATGGTGACAAGTGCGAACGAGGCTCCGCGAAGCTCCTCCGACACGGAAATTGCCTGATAGGCCGTCATGGCGACGACGAACACGCTGAAAAACAATCCCATGAGGATCCGGACGCCCAGGATGGGGACAAGGTCTTTTCCGAGGAACGCGAAGGCGATGGACAATGCGGCGCAGCCGAGCGATGACAGGATCATCGTGCGACGCACGCCGGATCGTTCGACGATCCACCCGCCGAAGGGCCTGGCGAGAGTCGTCGCCGCGTAAAAGACGCTTACGGCCAGTCCGGCGCCTGATGCGGACATTCCCTGCGATTCAAGATACGGAGCGAGAAAGAAGTAGGTGTTCGAGTACGCATATATTGCAAAGTTCGACATGAAGAGAAACAGGATAAGCGCATGCACGTGTTTGTTCCTCCTTGGGCGGGACTCCTGATACTGTACCATCACGGCAGTGTTTCTCCCAGACGGGAGAAACGAAAGAAAACGGAAGGGAGAGGGTGTAGGTATGCTTATTCGCGTGCAGAATCAGAAAGAAATGATACGCAAGAACGCTGCGGGCGGCGAGGGAGAGTTACATTGTCGTTATGCCGTTCCCAAGGGGGAAGGCCCGAAGGGGAGCTGTTTCACCATGGCCGGAATGATGGAGCTGGCGGTCGGGGCATCTGTCGGTCTCCATCCTCATGAGAACGACGAGGAGTGTTACGTCATCCTTTCCGGAAGGGGAGTCTTCGAGGATGATGACGGAAGCCGAAACGCGGTCGAGCCGGGGGACGTCATGCTCACGATGCGGGGACAGAAGCACTCGCTCGTCAACACGGGCGTGGAACCGCTCCGCTTTTTCGCGGTTATTGCCGAGTGACTGAGTGGGGAGGGGTCATAAAGGCCCTTCCCTTTCCCGCCAGCTTTGCGCGGTATAATTCGCGGTCCACGGCAGCCATGAAGGTCTCGCGCCCCATTGGCGGCGCGTACATGGCCAGACCGACGGAAACGCTGACGCCGTCGGTTGCGCGAGCTACGTCCGAACAGATTCGGTCCGCGATTGAGCGAGCCGTTCGGGGGTCGCAGTTTCGGAGCAGCAGCGCGAATTCGTCGCCGCCGATGCGCGACGATACATCGCTGTTACGCACGCATCGTTGCATGATGGTTGCGATCAGGCGAAGGATCCGGTCGCCTTCCTGATGACCCAGAGAGTCGTTGACCTGTTTGAAGTCGTCAACATCCACCAGCAGAAGCGCGCCTTCCTCTCCTCCTTCGACCAGCCCGTCCAGAGCCTGTTCGAAAACGCGGCGGTTCGCGAGTCCTGTCAAAGGATCCCTGTTCGCCATGTTCCTGACGATCCGGTTGTCGGTCGCCAGAGTGGCGATTGTCTTTCTGCTTCGCTCCTGGAGATCGAAGAAGAAGACCATGCTGGACAGCGTGAAGAAATACGAAATGGCGAAGTAGATGATGCCGTCCTCAGGACGGGGAATGAGAAGAAACGTTCCCGCAAACCCGATGCCGTTCAGGGAGAGAAAAAAGAGAAACGGGCGTCGTCCCCGGAGCGCCGCGGCGATTCCCGTTCCGAGCAGCGTGACGAGGTGTCGAACCAGAAGGACCGAAGCCGGGGCGTCGAAGAGCGAATAGGCGAAGGGGAGAAGATTGAGCACGAAAAGATTGGGTGTCAGCATCGCCCTGCTCCGCGGGACCGATACGCCTCCGCTCTTTCGGCGCATCAATAGAAACTCGCCCGCGAGGAAACAGTCCAGCACTGCGAGCAGGCGAAAGCCGAGTATGATGTCCACGACAGCCATCACGAAAAACCAGACGACTGTCAGAGAACACAACAGCCGGAGAACCGGGCCTTCGGTCTCACGATGATCGGCCGAGTGAAGTCCTTCCGGTCGGTTTATGTCGAGCCGAGCCATTTCGCCGAGAGTCGAATCCGTTCTCCGGCATTGATCCGGAGCCAGGTTTTTTTCGGAACCGGTCCGTTTTTTCGGGCGAAAACGATCGCATTGGATACGTGTCCCAAGATTCCGAAACATTCCTTCCTGATGATGAGGTTGCCGTTTCCGCGCCTCCGAAGCCGACAACATTTGTTCTTCACGCGGAATCGGTTCGTTTTCGGATGTCGTTGTCGCGGGGATCCCGTATTCACGAAAAAAGAGGAGGGAGGCTGAATACCCGCCTCCCTCCTGAATGAACAATCCCTCCGGAAAACAGGATGGAAAAGACTACTGGGAGATTGCGCTCACGGGACACACGGATACGCAGCTGCCGCATTCGATGCAGGTGCCTTCGTCGACCTTCGCCTTGCCGTCGACCATGCTGATCGCCTCAACCGGGCAGTTCCCGACACAGGTTTCGCAACCCACGCACGCATCGGAATCAACCTTCGCCTTCGCCATGATACACACCTCCCTTACAATGATATTCCTATAATTTCTCATTATATATGGAACCCTGCGAATTATAACGCACCGCACCCACGCGGGCAACCCGGATCGGAGTGCTCCGGCTTGAGATCACGGTTCAAAAGCGCCATCATGACGTCGGAAAGTTTCTTCCCCCCATAGAGGATATCCCAGACCGCGCGGGCAATCGGCATTTCGACGGAATAGCGGTCGGCCATGGACACTACGGCCTGAACGGTAAAGGCTCCTTCCGCAACCTGGCCGACAGAGCGACGCGCGTCATCGAGTGATTTGCCGGAGCCAATCTCGAGCCCGAGACGAAAGTTGCGGGATTTCGAGCTGTAGCATGTCAACATGAGATCGCCAATGCCCGTAAGCCCCGAGAGCGTCTGGGGCTGAGCGCCCATTGCGGCGCCGAGTCGCGAGATCTCCGAGAGGCCGCGCGTGATCAGGGCGGCGACTGCGTTGTCGCCGAGCCGGAGTCCGCGGGCGGCTCCGACGGCTATGGCGACGACGTTCTTGACCGCTCCGCCGACCTCGACTCCGATCACGTCGTTTCCCGAGTACACCCGAAAGTGAAGCGTGGAGAACCGACGCTGCCACCGAGTCGCCGCTTCCGGGTCGGTCGACGCGGCGACAACCGCCGTGGGCAATCCCGCTATGACCTCCTCGGCGAAGCTTGGCCCAGAAAGGACCGTAAAGGACGCTTCCGGCAGAATTTGACCGGCGATCTCGCTGATCCGAAGCATCGAACCTATCTCGAACCCCTTCGCGACGTTACAGACGGCAGCCGTCGCGCGAACGGGAACCAGATTTGACAGAAGTCCGCGGACGGCCTGCGTCGGAACGGCCAGAACCCATCGATCCGAGTGCTCCGCCGCGTCCCGAATATCGGACGACGGGGCGACCCCGGGGTGAATCCGGGCGGAGGAGAGATAGCTCGGGTTGATGCCGGTGGCGGTTATTGCATGCGCCTGTTCGGACCGGCGGCACCAGAGCACCACGTCATGGCCGTTTCTCGCAAGGAGATCCGCGAGCGCCGTTCCCCAGCTTCCGGCTCCGAAAACGCTGACCGTATTCATGCCCTCTCATCCTTTCTGTCACCCGGCGTCAGAATCAGCAGGATTGTCCCGAGCGCCATAATACCGCATCCGGTATGGATCGCGGGGATCAAAGATGATGTGACGTCACGAAGCAATCCGGAAACAAGCGGGGCGACGATCGCGGAGGACATGACGAAAGCGTTGAAAAAGCCGACGGCCGCGCCCATCGAGCGCGGATATCTCGTGCTGACGATGTCGCCGATCCAGGCGACCATCGTGGGGACGAATGCGGAATTGGCGAACATGCCGAAGAGCAGGAATGCGGCGATTATCGCGGGGGACGAGGTGACGAGAGTTATCAGATATAGCGCGCCGGCGCTTGCGGGAAGCACGAAAACGGCGACCTTCTTTCTTCCGACGCGGTCGGAAAGACGCCCCCATCCGATTCCTGCCGGGATGGCTGAGAGTGCGACAAGCCCCGTGTATAGCCCGGCCTGCGACAGACTGAACCCCCGTTCGGCTTTCAGGAATGTCGGCCCCCACGTGACAGCGACCCAAAAGCCGTACAGGGAGGCGAAGGTCGCCAGGTTGATTTTCCATATATCCGGATCCTTCAGGAGACGGACGTATTCAGACAATGACGGCTGCGCGCCGCTTTTGGTTTCCGGGATGTATTTCCGGAAGACGAAAAGCATCAGCAGCGTGGGAATCCCGAGAATCAGGAAAGGCGTCCGAAAGGAGCCGGACCATTCAAACACAGGACCGCTGACCGCCATTCCTCCCAGGATTCCGAAAGCCATGCCGATGCCGATCAGTCCGGAGCTGTAACCGCGTTTTTCAGGAGGGACGACTGAAAGCATGGTTCCGTAGCAGGCCGGGTAGTAGGCCCCCGCGCCGAGTCCGTGCAATGCCGAGAGGAGGAGCAGCGATACATAGCTCGTTCCGAAAAGGCCTATGCCTGCTATGCCTATGCCCGCGATTCCGAACATGACGATAAGGACGCGTCTGAGGCCCCATCGGTCGCCTGCAAGTCCGCTCGGGATCTGCATGAGAACATACATGAGAAAATAGGCGCTCGTTATGGAGCCGGCGAGTGCGGATGATATCCCGAGCTGCGGGCCGATGACGGAAAGCAGCGGGTACATGGACGTTCGATCCGCATAGAGCAGCGCCCAACCGAGCATCAGTGCGTACAGCATAGATCATCCTCCTTGCGGGATGTGCGGAGACGCGAACCGCGCGTACGGGAGATAGTGTAGGGCACACGGGGCGAAGAGTAAAGAATGTTCGGGGATGCGACAAGCGGCGAAGAAGAGCTAGTGATACAATGCGTTTTGGAACTGTCAGCGGGTCGTCAACACTTTTCCGGACAGAAAGTTAAGCGACACCGACAGCGTTCTTG
>CAZVUT010000045.1:0-18183 GCA_964630155.1 uncultured Synergistaceae bacterium | reverse complement strand
ACGAGGGCCGGACCCGTTTCGGCGCCTACAGGGCCTTCACGGTCCGGCAGGATACATCCGAAGAGGACGGAACGGTCCGGAAGGACTTCCTGCTGGTCCGGGCCTACGAACAGGAGATCAAGGACCTGATCGTCGGCGCGAACGAAGGAGATCCGATCGTCGTTGACGGGGAGATGCGTTCCTCGTCGGGAAGCGGCGCAATGTACATCCTTGCGCGACAGGTCGAAACGAAGGCGTCATAACAACGAAGGCGTAAAAACGACGGAGGGGAGCCGCTCAGGCTCCCCTCCGTTCATTTCCGGCTCCCGATGCGGGCCTTTCTGTCGCGCCTTCCCGTTACATCAGCGCTTCAAGGGCCTTGAGCGCCGCTTCGTAGTCGGGTTCCTCCGTCATTTCCGGAACGATCTGGACGTACCGGACGACGTTCTCCGGGTCGATGATGAACACCGACCGCGCGAGAAGACGAAGCTCCTTCATGAGAACGCCGTACGCCGTTCCGAACGACGCCTCCCGGTGATCGGAGAGCGCCATGGCCCTGTCGATCCCCGCGGTCGCGCAGAAGCGCTTGATCGCGAAGGGAAGATCCATGCTCACGTTGAGGACGGCCACGTCTTTCGGCTGTTTGGCCGCGTCCTCGTTGAACCAGTGGATCTGGAGGTCGCAGACCGGCGTATCGAGGGACGGGGTCACCGAGATGACCTTGAACTTCCCGGCGAAGTCCGCGAGCGTCTTCGGAGCGAGCCCCTGGTCGAGAAGGACGAAATCCGGCGCCTTGTCCCCCGCCTTGAGCGCCGGGCCGACCAGCGTCAGGGGATTTCCGCGGAATGTTACGACTCCTGTTCGTTCCATACCTGTCACCTCCACAAGATTGTGTCGCAATTCACGGGAACAGTATAGCAGAAAATACCCCCTATGCCTATATGTTCCTGCCGGTCCGCCCCCGAATATCCGCGAACGCGGCGTCGATCAGACGGCGCGAAATGCTCCCGTGCGGGGGAATGTCGGGGTGCGACTCCGGGCCGTACCAGCCCGCTTCGACGATCTCCTGTCCGTCGGGATGGATTTCCCCCGAGGCCCACGTCGCCCGGAAGCCTATCATCAGCGAGTGCGGGAAGGGCCACGGCTGACTTGCGACGTACGCGACATCCCTGACTTCTATGGAGACCTCTTCGTGGATTTCGCGGACGACGGTTTCCTCGAGCGTCTCTCCGGCTTCGACGAACCCCGCGATGACGCTGTGTCGTCCTGCCGGGAAGCCGGCGTTCCGGGCGAGCAGAATCGTGTCGCCCTTCATGATCGCCACGATGACGACCGGATTGATGATCGGGTAGCTCACGAAGCCGCACGAGGGGCATTGCTTCGCGCGGTCGGTCGCGTGGTTTCCCGTCATAGCGCCGCAGCGGCTGCAATAGCGTGTCGTCCGCTCCCATTCCATGAGCTGGTACGCGCGCCCCGCGCGAACGAACCATTCGTCGCCGAGCGTCCCCCAGGTTCCGCGCAGGGTGGAGAATGTCGTCCCCTCCGGCGCGGGCGTTTCGGGAGCGACCTCGAACCATCGGCAGGAGTCGCTTCCCCTCGTGAAACACCCCTCGCGAATGATGTCCGGAAAGGTCCGCCGGATGGTTTCCCCGGAAACAGGGGCTTCCGGGAGGGAGGGCAGAAGGACGTCGTTCCCCCGGAAGACGAAACACGCTTCGTTGGCGCTGTTCAAATGCGGTCACCTGCTTTCTCGTATCCGTCCGGGAGTATTTTATACCGAAGCGGGCGGGATGGGGGAATACCGACATGCGGCTTTTCGCCGCGACATTTCCTGATAATTCGTTTTATAATAAAAACATCTCGCGCGGTGGGGGAAATGAACCCCGGGACGCGAATGCTGTGAAGCGGATATCGGGGATTTCGGGAAAGGCGTCCGGAATGGGAAGGGAGATGGTGTCGTGAAGCGCATCGTGATGGTTCTGGTTGCGTCGTTGCTTGTCGCGTGTCTGTTTTCGCCCGCATTCGGCGCGGGAGACCTGAAGGTGGGATTCATCCTCAAGACCATGCAGGAGGAGCGGTATCAGAAGGACAAGGCCGATTTCATCGCGAAGGCGAAGGAACTCGGGGCCGAGACGATCTTCGATTCCTGCAATAACAACGAACAGGACCAGCTCGCGAAGTTCGAGAACATGCTTTCGAGGGGCGCGAAGGTCATCGTCCTGCAGCCCGTGAACACGGGAACGGCCGGGGCGATGGTGAAGATGGCGAACCGCGAGGGCGTCCGGGTCGTCGGCTACGACTCCATGCTCGTGAACGGCCCGCTCGATCTCATGGTCATGCAGGACTCGTGGGCCGTCGGCAAGCTTCAGGGCGAGGCCATGCTCGAATGGATCCGGGCGAAAAAGGGAAAGGTCGAGGGCAAAGTCGCCCTGATCATGGGGCAGCCGGGCGACTCGAACGCGATCGCGATGTCCTCGGGCGCGCTCGAGATCATCAAGGCGAACCCGGGGCTCGAACTCGTGACGCAGCAGTTCCACGAGGGATGGGCGCCGGACAGGGCGATGGCGACCGCGCAGAATGTCCTCACGAAGACGAAGAACTCCGTGGATGCGTTCATCTGCAACAACAGCGGGATGGCGCGGGGCGTCGTCGCCGCGCTGAAGGAACAGGGGCTCGACGACGCGACGAAGGTCTTCGTGGCGGGATCGGACGCCGACCTCGTGAACATCCAGTACGTCGCGCAGGGCAAACAGGCCGTCGAGATCTGGAAGAAGATCCGTCCGCTCGCGGAGAAGGCCGCGGAGACGGCCGTCCTACTCGCGAAGAACCCGGACAAGAAAGTCACGGACATCGTGAAGCCGGACAAGACGATCAACAACGGATCGGTCGACGTTCCCACGATCGTGACGGAAGTTGTCCCGATCACGAAGGGGAATCTCGATTCGACGATCATCGCCGAGGGCTTCTACACGAAGGAACAGGTCTACGGCAAATAGCGCGGCGCGGGGGGCCGTCCGCAGGGCGGCCTCCCGCATGTCGCGGAGGAGGGACGGACATGGGAGACGTTGTGCTCCGCATGGAACATATCACGAGGGACTTTCCCGGCGTCCGGGCGCTCGACGATGTGACGCTGGAAGCCCGTGCGGGGGAGGTTCTCATCCTCGCGGGCGAAAACGGCGCGGGCAAATCGACGCTGATGAAGGTGCTGAGCGGCGTCTGGCCCGCGTCGAGCTTTTCGGGGCGCATCCTGATCCGCGGCGAAGAACGCCGCTTCGCGTCGACGCACGACGCCGAGGCGGCCGGCGTCGCGATCATCCATCAGGAACTCAATCTGATCCAGGATATGTCCGTCGGCGAGAACATCTTCCTCGACCGCTATTTCATGCGCTCCTTCGGGATCATCGACTGGGACCGCGTTCACATGGAAGCCGCGAAGATCCTCGAAAGGCTCCGCATCGGAGGAATCGGGACGCGGGATCTCGTCCGGACGCTTTCGGTCGGCAAACAGCAGATGGTCGAGATCGCGAAGGCGCTGTCGCTCTCCGCGTCGATCCTCGTGCTCGACGAACCCACGAGCGCGCTGACCGACCGCGAAGCGGACGATCTCTTCCGGATCCTGCGCGCCCTTCGCGAACAGGGCGTCTGCATGATCTACATCTCGCACAAGCTCGACGAATTCGAGCGGATCGGCGACCGCGTCCAGGTGCTTCGTGACGGGAAGGCCGTCGGGGACGCGGAAGCGCTGTCCTCCGTCAGCCTCGACCGGATCATCGCGCGAATGGTCAACCGGGACATCCGGGAGAAGTACCCGAAGGAGCCCTTCGCGCCCGGCGAGGTCACGCTCGAGGTGCGCAACTTCGAGGTGGACCACCCGTTGCTCCGGAACGTGAAGAAAGTCTCCGGCGTCTCGTTCGACGCGCGAAAGGGAGAGATTCTCGGAATCGCGGGGCTCATGGGCGCGGGCCGGACGGAGCTCGTGACCGGGCTTTTCGGCGGGCTGCCGGGGGCGGCGCGCGGCGACGTGCGGATCGACGGAAAACCGGTCGCGATCCGTTCGCCGGAGGATGCGATCGCCGCGGGCATGGCGCTCGTCACGGAAGACCGCAAACTCCTCGGGCTCATCCTCGATTTTTCCATCCGGACGAACATCACGCTGAGTTCGCTGAAGGCCGTCTCGAATGCGCTCGGCGTGATCGACCCGATGAAAGACCGTGGGATGGCGGAACGTTTCGTAACGGAACTCGGCGTCCGGACCCCGTCCGTCGAGGCGGCGGCCAATTCGCTGTCGGGCGGCAACCAGCAGAAGGTCGTCATCGCCAAGTGGCTCGCGACGGAATCGAAGATCCTGATCCTCGACGAACCGACGCGGGGCGTCGACGTCGGCGCGAAGGTCGAGATCTACCGGCTGATGAACGATCTCGTCCGCCGGGGTGTGACCGTCATCATGATCTCGTCGGAACTGCCCGAGATCATGGGAATGAGCGACCGGATCCTCGTCATGTGCGAGGGGCGGCTCGTCGCCGAACTGGAGACCGCGAAGACCTCGAAGGAGGACGTCATGGACTACGCGACCGGAAATCGCACGCAGGAGGGATTCCGATGAAAAGCTTCTTTCGCGCGCACGCGACGCTGACGGCGCTCGTCGTGCTGACGGCGGCGCTTTCGTTCCTGTCCGAGGCGTTCTTCACGCCCCGGAATCTGAGCAATATCACGCTGCAAGTAACCATCATCGGCATCATCGCGGTCGGAATGACGCTCGTCATCCTTCTCGGCGGCATCGACCTCTCCGTCGGGTCCATCGTCGGACTCGCCTCGATCGTCGTAACGTTGCTCATGCAGAGCGGGTGGAATGTGTGGCTCGCGATCCTCGCGACGGTCCTGTCTGTCGGCGTCGGGATCGGCGTGTGGAACGGCGTGTGGATCGCGCACTACCGGATTCCGGCGTTCATAATAACGCTCGGCATGATGACGATCGCCCGGGGCGCGGCGCTCGTCCTGTCGGACGGCAGTTCGATTCCCGTCACCGACCCGGTCTTTCCGCTGCTCGGCGGCGAGTACATCCCCCCGACGCCGTCGGCCGCCGTCCTCGGCGCCGCGCTCGCGCTGTTCCTGCTCGCGACCCTGCGGGCGGCGTCCCGGCAGCGTTCCTGCGGCGTCTGCGTCGGGGCGCGCGACATCGCGCTCCGGGCGTCCTTCGGCGTTGCGATCCTCGCGCTCGCCGCATACGTCTTCATCGGCTACCGAGGCATCCCGTACCCCGTCGCGCTGCTCATCGCGCTGATTCTCGCGGGCGCGTTCATGCTCTCGAACACCCGGCTCGGGCGGCGGATCTACGCGACCGGCGGAAACCGGGAGGCCGCGCGGCTCTCCGGGATCAACGTCTTCCGCGTGGAACTCACGGTCTACGTCATCGTGACGACGCTCGCGGCCGTCTCGGGAATCCTGCTCACGTCGCGGCTCAACGGCGCGAACCCGAACCTCGGGAATATGTTCGAACTCGACGCGATCGCGTCCGTCATCATCGGCGGGACGAGCCCGATGGGCGGCGTCGGAACGATCGGCGGAACGGTCGTCGGCAGCGTCCTGATCGGCGTCATGAACAACGGAATGAGCCTTCTCGGCGTGAGTTCGTTCTATCAGCTGATCATCAAGGGGTTCATCATCATCGTGGCCGTGTGGTTCGACGTGATGAACAAGCGGAGGAAGGTCTGATGCGCGCCATCGGCGTGGATGTCGGCGGACACAAGGTCGCGGCCGCGCTCGTCGAGGACGGCCGGATCCTGCGGCGCATCGAGGAGCCGACGGCTCCTCCGCTCACGCCCGACGTCGTCGCGCCGCAGATCGGGCGGATCGTCGCCGCGCTCGGATCGGGCGACCGTCTTCCCGTGGGCGTCGGATTCCCCGGCGCGCTCGATGCGGAGCGGGAGCGCGCGCATGTCGTCCCGAACCTTTCCGGATGGGTCGGAGCGCCGATCCGCAGGATCCTGTCGGACGCGGTCGGATCTCGCGTCGAGGTCGAGAACGACGCGAACTGCTACGCGCTCGGCGAGGGGTGGGCCGGCGCCGCGACAGATCTTCGGGACTACGTCGTCATCACGCTCGGGTCGGGTGTCGGAGGCGGCGTCGTCCTCGGCGGACGGCTTCTGCGGGGAAGCCGCGGCATGGCCGGAGAGTTGGGGCATATCGTCGTCGGAACGAACGAACCGTGCGGGTGCGGCGGAATGGGCCATGTCGAGGCGATCGCGGGCGCCAACGCAATCGAACGGGAAGCCGCGCTGTGCGGCTTCCCGCCCGACGTGAGGATTCTCTGGAGGGACCGGAGCAACCCGCTCGTCAGCCCCATCTGGGACCGGGCGTTCGATGCGCTCGGCAAAGCCGTCGCGACCGTCGTCCATCTGTTCGATCCCGAAGCGGTCATCGTCGGCGGCGGCATGAGCCGGGGCGAGGGGTTCGTCGATGCGCTGCGCGAATGGACGAAGCGTTTCCTGTCGGGCCCCTACCTCGACATCCTGGACCTCAGGACGAGCGCGCTCGGAAACGACGCCGCCCTGATCGGGGCCGCATCGCTCACTCGAGGCACGGACATTCCAGCCCCCACAGGAGCGCCCGGTCGCGGTCGGTGATCTCCCACACGCGGCGGTGAAGCTCCTCCATCAGGCGCGGGTTGCGCAGGATCTCCATCTTCTCCTGCGCGCCGAGGGATCGCGGCCCGAGCGTCAACGCGCGTTCCAGAAGCTCCGCCATCCTCTCGGGATCGGCCGCGGCGGGCCGCGGGGCCGTGATCGTGCTGTAGCGCAACGCCAGAGAGCGATGCAGCGCGTTGAGCTTCGGATCGACGACGGCCCGGATGAATCCGGACTGCCTCGGGATCGGCAGCGGCGAATAGGGGGCCGGGATCTCCATATTCCGGTCGAGTTCGCGGAGGACCTTCGGGCGTTCCGTCTCCTCGGGGATCAGGAAGAGTCCCGCGTTGCGCGCGCTCTTTCCGAGCGACGCGCGGCTCGTGAAGACCGAAATCGGGCCCGAGAACGCGAGCGAGAAGAGGATCGGCGAGATCCACCAGAAGAAGGTCGGATTGAACAGGTAGAGAACGCCGCCCCACAGGATTCCGGCAAGCATGCCCCACCAGTGGACGTCCATCGCGTCGGTCCACGAGGTGCCGCGGTCGTCGCGCGTCTGCGTCCCCCAGCCGACCGCCCTGCCGAGAAGCGTGCCGACGACGAACGTGCTGTGGAAAAGCATCCGGATCGGCGCGAGCAGCGTGGACAGCACGACTTCGAGAAAAACGCCCGCGCTCAGGCGCGCTATTCCCCCGTATTTCGCGGCGTCCCCCCGGATCGCGGCGAGCAGGATGCTGAAGAGCTTGGGCAGGAAGAGCACGACGGCCGTCGATGCGAGCAGCGTGATCGCCCAGTGGGGGTACCAGACGGGCCATTCGGGGAAGAGCGTCTTCGCGCCGGAGAAGTACTTGGGTTCGAAGAGGACTTCCGCGATCGCCTCAGCCGAGCTGACGATCAGGAACAGCAGCCAGAGCAGCGCCGAGCCGTAGGACATGATCCCGTTGATGAAGAGCGCGCGGTGCGCCGGGAAGAAGCCGCGCGTGAAGAGCAGCCGCATGTGCTGGAGGTTCCCCTGGCACCAGCGGCGGTCGCGCTTGAGTTCGTCGAGAAGCGTCGGCGGCGTCTCCTCGTAGCTTCCCCTGAGGTCGTAGGCGAGCCAGACGCCGTATCCGGCGCGGCGCATCAGCGCAGACTCGACGAAGTCGTGGCTCAGGATGTCGCCCCCGAGCGGTCCCTTGCCCGGAAGGCGCGGAAGCTCGCAGTAGCGCATGAACGGCTCCACGCGGATGATCGCGTTGTGTCCCCAGTACTGGGCGTCGCCGAGCTGCCACCAGTGGAGCCCGGCGGCGAACATCGGTCCGTAGACGTGGTTGGCGAACTGCTGGGCGCGGGCGATGAGCGACTCCCGGTTCACGCCGGCGGGCGGGGTCTGCAGGATGCCGATATTGGGGCGCCGCTCCATGATCTGCACGATCCGGACCATCGTCGTCCCGTCCATGATGCTGTCCGCGTCGAAGACGATCATGTAGCGGTAGTTCTTTCCCCAGCGGCGGCAGAAGTCCGCGACGTTGCCGCTCTTGCGCTTGATGTTGGAGCGGCGCTTGCGGTAGAAGATATGTCCGAAGGCGTCGAGCGACGAACAGAGGTCGTACCACGCCTCCTCCTCCGTCACCCAGACGTCCGGGTTCGTGGAGTCGCTCAGGATGAAGATATCGAAGCGCTCTCCCTGTCCGGTCTCCGCGAGCGTCTCGTACGTCGTCCGGACGCCCGCCATGACGCGGTCCACGTCCTCGTTGTAGATCGGGATCAGGATCGCCGTCCGCGCGTCCGGATCGGGAAGATCGAGCGGAAGATCCCGCACGGATTCGGTCACGGAGAGGCTGTTTTTGCCGCGCAGCAGCACGAAAAAGCCCAGAAGCGCCGTCCAGAAGCCGATGGAGATCCACGCGAACAGAATCGCGAAGATCACGACGAGCACGATCTCGAGCGGGGTCCCTCCCTTGTGGGGGAGAATCTGCGACATGGTTCGGCTCGCGATGAATGTCGGGAAGATCACGAGCGCGATCAGGAGGATGCGCCGCCAGCTTGCGCTCCGGTTCCAGGAGACGGTCAGCCTTTCGAGCGAAGGCATGGACGCGGCCTCACTTTCCGGCTTCGGGACCGAACAGATCCCGGAGCCACCGGCGGATGAAACGGATCGCCGACGTTCGCCACGGAGACCGGTCGAACCTGCGGGGCGCCATGGTCCCGCGGTTCAGCGACGGCAGCGACGAGATGAAAACGCCCTCCTCGTCGACGATTCCGCGGTCGAGCCCCCGTTCGTGGAGCAGCGCGCGCAGCGCGCGCATGGATTCCTCTACGGACGCCGGTCCGCTCCGTTCCAGCGACCGGAGCGCGAGTTCCAGCCCCCCAAAAGGGGGGAGATTCATCGCCCGGACATATAGCAATACGCGGTCCCGGGCGATCTGCCACCCCTGTTGTTCCCGTTCCGTCGCCGCAGACATTCGCGTCGCCTCCTACGGTTGCAGGTCGTAGACCCAGGTCACGGTCAGCGGGTCCGGGAGGTTCTCTCCCTTTTTCAGAAGCGCCTTCAGGCGGATCGCGGGTTTCGATGTCGGAAGGACGCCCTTGAGCCGGTCGGCGTCGATCTGGACCTGCAGGAAGAGCCTCCAGCCGCCGGTCGCCTCGTTCTTCTGAAGCTGCTTTTCCGTGAGCTTCGCCCCGTCGCCGACCGTGACCACGCTGGTCAGCCCGGCGTCCGCCGGAAGGTCGGAAAGCGCCCCGCCCTCGAAGTCGATGACGAAGCGCCGCATCGACTCATCCTTCAACCGGATCGTCCGCGTCGCGGCGGGAATCCCGAGCGGGATGAAGCTCTCGTCCGGAGCGAACCACGTCATGCGGTAGGAGAACGGTTCGGACGTGAGGAGCGGCCGCTTGACCTCGATCGTCTTCCCGTCCGCGTCCATGCTCACGGGGTTCGCGGGCGCCCAGAACGACACGATGTTGTCGTTGATCTCCGAGTCGGTCGGAATTTCGATGAGTTCCACGCGGCCCTGTCCCCAGAGTCCCTTCGGTTCGATCCAGACGGAGGGACGCAGCTCGTACCGCGCCTCGAGGTCCTGGTAGTGGTCGAAGTCCGTATCCGCCTGCATGAGGCCGAATCCGGCCGGGTGGGTCATCGGGAAGGCCGTGAGCGTCAGGCGGCGCGGGTTCTCGATCGGACGCCAGAGCCATTCGCCCTCCTGCGTCTTCATGAGAAGAACGTCCGAGTCGTGGACCTCCGGACGATAATCGCCCGGCATGCCGTTGGTCTGCTCTCCGAAGAAGAACATGCTCGTGAGCGGAGCGAGCCCGACCTTCGCGATGTCCTTCCGCCGGAAGAGCACGCCGTCGACGTCCACGACGGTCCGTTTTCCGGGCGTGACGACGAATTTGTACGCGCCGGCGCAGCTCGGGCTGTCGAGCAGCGCGAAGAACGTGAAGGCCGCATCGCCGGGGCGGGGCGTCACGAGCCAGTATTCCCGGAAGTAGGGGAACTCCTCGCCGGAGGGCAATCCCGTATCGAGGGCCAGCCCGCGGGCGGAAAGCCCGTACTGGAGCCCGGCGCTCACGGCGCGGAAGTAGCTCGCGCCGAGAAACGCGATGACTTCGTCCCGGTACTTCGTCGTATTCATGGGCGCGTGGATCCGGAAGCCCGAGAAGTTCAGCGTCGCATGCGCCACCTTGTCGGCGAAGTCGTTGTCGCCGTACTCGAACATATCCGTCGAGAAGGGAAGGGGCAGGACGCCCTCGCTGTCCACGAGATTGATCTGCACCGTCCGGTTGTACAGCAGTCCCGGGTGGAAGAACTGGGCCTCGAAAGGAGACGCGTCATCGCGCCACAGCGCGTGATCCTTCCGGAAACGGATCTTGCGCCACTGGTCGTAGCCGATGCGCAGCAGAAACTCCGGAACCTGGCCGCTCGGGTCCTGGAACGGCTCCGCGGCCAGTGCGCGCGCTTTCGCCGCAACGGCCGCGAGGTCGAAGGCAGGCGGCGCCGGCGTCTGCGAAGGCGTCGGGGACGCCGAAGGCTCGGGAGTCGGCGTCGGCGTGACCGACGCCGCGGCCTGTCCTGCCGGCCTGTCCCCGGAAACCTTCCCCTTCCCCGCGGCGCTTTCACCGCAGGACGCCAGGGTCAGCAGAATGGCGAGGCTTGATGCGAACAACGCGTACACCATGTGATTCGATCGTTCTGTACGAAACACGGATGCTCTCCTCCCGCGAAGGGCCGACTGTGAAACGGGCCCTCGTGCAAGCAGATATATTATGTCACTTCCGCCGACTTTGAAAGGGGGTTCCCCCCTGTTCGCGCGTTGTCCGGTGGGGTACCATAGACGCGTCGCCGATTGCGACGACGTCACCGGTCTGGAGAGTGTCCGATTGAAGAAGATCCTTCTTTTCTGCATCCTCGCCTGCGCGGCCGTCGCGGGATGGTTCTTCCTGCACCGGACTGCGCCGGCGGCTTTGGAGTACCGAACCGGAGCCGTGGAGCGCGGGGCGCTTGTCATGGCCGTCCGGGCGACCGGAAAGGTGAATGCGGTGAGCCTCGTCGAGGTGGGAACGCAGGTTTCGGGGACCGTCAGCGAAATATTCGCCGATTTCAACGATCCGGTGAAGGCCGGGCAGCTCATCGCCCGGATCGATCCGGCGCTGCTGCATGCCCAGGTGGAACAGGCGGGCGCGAATCTGCAGCTTGCTCGCGCGGGCGTGCTCCGCGCCCGCGCGGTGCTCGAAGAGGCGCGGCGGACAAGGGACCGGAACAGGGTGCTCGCCGCGAAGAAGCTCATTTCCGAGAGCGACATGGACACGTCGGAGATGCAGTTCCGGTCGGCGGACGCGGGCCTCGCGGAAGCCGAGGCCAAGGTCGCGCAGGCGTCCGCCGCGCTCCGCCAGTCGGAGACGAACCTTCGCTACACGAGCATCGTCTCGCCCGTGGACGGGGTCGTGATCTCGCGGAAAGTGGACGTCGGACAGACCGTGGCCGCAAGCTTTCAGACGCCGACGCTCTTCACGATCGCGCGGGATCTCACGAAGATGCAGATCGACGCGAGCGTCGACGAGGCGGACATCGGACGCGTCCGCGAAGGACAGGACGTCGAATTCACGGTGGACGCGCACCCCGATGCGACGTTCGCCGGCAGGGTCGTCCAGGTGCGGCTTGCGCCGACGACGGCCGAAAACGTCGTGACGTACACGGTGGTGATCCACGTGGACAACCCGAACTTCCGGCTCAAGCCGGGGATGACCGCGAACGTCTCGATCATCACCGACCGGCGCGCGGACGTCCTGAAGGTTCCCGGAGCGGCGGTCCGTTTCGTCCCCCGCGGAAGGGACGCCCGCATAACAGACGCTCGCGGGAAAGACGTCCGCGCGACGGACTCCGGCGCGAACGGGAAGAAGGCGTCCTCGGTCTGGATCCTGAAAGACGGCGCGCCGGAACCGGTTCCCGTCGTCAGCGGAATTTCGGACGGGCTCTTCGTCGAGATCGTCTCGGGCGACGTATGCCCCGGGCAACAGGTGATCGTATCGGAGACCCGGCCGCGAAAGAACGCGACCCGGAGCCCCTTCTGACGATGCGGACGCACGGGATCGGCGCGGCGCAGCTTTCCCGCACCGCGCTCCGGGCGCTCCGGGCCAACCGGGCGCGGAGCGCCCTCACGATGCTCGGCGTCATCATCGGCGTCGCGGCCGTGATCACGATGATGGCGGTGGGAACCGGGGCCAGGCGCAGTATCGAGGGATTCATCGCCGGTGTGGGCAGCAACCTGCTCATCATCATGCCGGGAACCGCGTCGACCGGGGGCGTCCGTCTGGCGGCCGGCTCCGGCGCGAGTCTGACGCTCGACGACGCCGACGCGATTCTCCGGGAGTGCCCGTCCGTTGCGGACGTCGCCCCCGACCGCAGCGGCAGCGCGCAGATCGTCGCCGGAAACGCGAACTGGAACACCTTCGTTCTCGGAACGACCGATGCGATGCTCCGCGTTCGGAACTGGACCGTCGCCTCGGGGCGCTCGCTGACGGACGAGGACGTTCTCACGTGCGCCACGTTCTGCGTCCTCGGCGCGACCGTTGCGAACAACCTCTTCGGCTCCGACGATCCGGTCGGCCGCCAGGTCCGGATCCGGAAGGTCCCGTTCACGGTGGCGGGCGTTCTCGAACCCAAGGGCGAGACGCCCTGGGGCGGCGACCAGGACGATCTCGCGTTCGTCCCGGTCACGACGGCGCAGCGTCGCCTGTTTCGTTCGGTCATTCCCGGCTTCGTCCGGCGGATCACCGTCCAGACCGAAGCGCCTGAAGATCTCGAACCGGCGGAGCGCGAGATCCGCGCGCTCCTTCGGCAGCGCCACAGGACGCCCGACGGGCGGAGCGACGACTTTACGATCCGCAACCTCACGCAGATCCTCGAGACGGCCGCGGAGTCCACGCGCGTCATGTCGCTTCTTCTCGGGGCGGTGGCGTCCGTCTCGCTGCTCGTGGGGGGGATCGGCATCATGAACATCATGCTCGTCTCGGTCACGGAGCGGACGCGCGAGATCGGCGTCCGCATGGCGGTCGGCGCGCGCCGAAGCGACATCCGCTTCCAGTTCCTCGCCGAAGCGCTCATGCTCTCGCTCTTCGGCGGCGTCATCGGCATCGGGCTCGGAATCGCCGCGTCGAACGGACTGACGTCCGCGTTCGACTGGACCACGGAGATCACGCCGGAGTCCATTGCGCTTTCGTTCGGCTTTTCCGCGGCGATCGGCGTCTTCTTCGGCCTGTACCCCGCGTGGAAGGCGTCGTGTGCGTCGCCGATCGAGGCGCTCCGCTATGAATGATCCGCGTGGACGTCTGTCCGTTTGTGAAACGGGAAGGAGGAACAGTACAGTGATTCGTCGTTTCGCCCTGTTCGTCGCTGTCGCCGCGATCGCTGCGGCCATGCTCGTCGGGCCCGTGCTCGCCCAACCCGTGCTCGCCGGAAGCGCGCCCGCTGCAACCGCGGCCGGGAGGAGCGTTCCGGATCAGGAGATCCTGGCCGACGGCCTCTTCCGCGATGCGGCCGCGCTCGATTCGGACGAGGTTTCGGCGATCGCCGCCCTCTATCGCCGGGTCGTGGAGGAGTGCCCCGATACGGAATACGCGCGCGAAGCCCTCTGGAACCTGTCGTCGCTCGCGATGGAGAAGACCCCTCCCGACTGGAAAGAGGCCGCCGCGTCGCTCGAACTCTTCCTGAAGCGCTACCCCGACGCGCCGGACGCGGCCTCCGTGGTCGAACGGCTGCTGCTCGTGTACGGAGAGTCGCACCGGCATGCGGACGCGTTGCCGCTTTTCGAACGGTTGCTGAAGACGCCCGAGGATATCCCGTCGGACGATCTCCCGGACGTCTGGTTCCGGTATGCGCGCTCTCTCGAAGGGGCCGGAAAGAAGAACGAGGCGAAGACGTGGTACGCCAGGGTCTGTTCGGAGGCTCCCGGGACGGACGCGGCCCGTCTGGCGCGCGAACGCCTGGAGGCGATGAAATGATGACGGATCTCTCGGCGCATCTGGGACTCGAAGTGGACGACCTTTTCGCACAGGAACGCTTTTACCGGACCGTCCTCGGCTTCTCGACCCTCTACCGCTACACGAGCCGCAACACGCCCGGCCTGCGGACGGTCATGCTTCGGCGGGGGCGGATCGACCTCGAGCTGCTGCATCGTGACGGCGCGACGGCGTCCGTCGGAACGCCGCGACAGAGACACGTTGCGTTCGAGGCGGACGACCCGGACGCACTGTACGCGACCCTCTGCGGACTCGGGCTTGCGGGGCTGACGCCGCCGCGGGACACGGGAGACGGCTTCCGGGAGTTTTCGCTGACCGACCCGGAGGGAAACCGGATCGAGCTGTTCCGCAGGATCCGTCCCTTTGCGCGGCCGGCTCCGGCCGCGGCGATCTTCGATCTCGACGGGACGCTCGTCGACAGCGAGCGAAACTACTACGAGGCGGACCGCCTCCTGCTGGCGGACTACGGCGTCCGCCTGACGCCCGAGATGAAGCGGCGGTACGTCGGCGGCGGCATTCTCGATATGGCGCGGGACATCCGCGTCCGGTTCGGCATCGGGGAGTCCGCCGAGGTCCTCGCGGCGCGGAAGATGGCGACATACCGGAAGCTCGCCCGCGAACACACGCCCGTGTTTCCGGAGATGCGGACATGTGCGGAGAAGCTCGCGGCCCGGGGAATGCCCCTCGCGGTCGCTTCCGGATCCCCGATCGACGTCGTGACGATGGTTCTGGCGGCCAACGGGCTGGATCGCCTCTTTGCGGTCGTTCTCTCGACGGACGAAGCGGGGCGGCCCAAACCCGACCCGGCGGTGTTCGTCGAGGCGGCCCGCCGCCTTGACGTCGCGCCGGATCGGTGCGTCGTGTTCGAGGACTCCGCGCCCGGAATCGAGGCCGCCCTGCGCGGCGGGATGCGATGCGTCGCGATTCCCTCGGCGCCGGAGCCGCCCCTGGATCCCCGGTTCGATATGGCGGACCTGCTGTTCGCGGACGGGATGCCGTCGTTCGACGCGGAGTCCGTCCTCTCGTGGATGGACGCTAGTTCCAGGTGAGAATCGTCGCGCCCCAGGAGAACCCCACGCCGAAGCCGACGAGCATGACGCGCGCGCCCGGCCGGACGCGGCCTTCGCGGACCGCCTCGGCGAGCGCGATCGGGATCGTGGAACTCACCGTGTTCCCGGTCTGCTCCATGCAGACGTAGAATCGCTCCTCCGGGATCTCCATCTCTTTCCGAAGGTGATCGAGAATCAGTCGCGTGGCCTGGTGGAAGACGAACAGGTCGACGTCCTCCATCGTCATGGCGTGCCGTTCGAGGACGCCGCGCACGCATCCGGGGACCGTTCGCACGGTGAAGTCCAGAATTTCCGGGCCGTTCATGTACAGGTTGTCCTGCGAGCGCACGTTGCCCCACATATTGGTGCGTTCGACGGCCGTCTCCGCCGAACGCGGGATTGCGAACCCCCCCGCGGGAATCAGGAGCTTTTCGGCGCCCGAACCGTCCGTGCCCAGAACGAACCCGCCGATCGCCCCCCCGCTCTCGCCCGTCCCGACGAGGATCGCCGCCGCCGCGTCGCCGAAAATCGTGCGCGTGCTCTTGTCCATCGGATTCACGGTCTTCGACAGCGTGTCGGCCGTTACGAGCAGAACGTTGCGCGCAACGCCCGAGAAGACGAGCGATTTGGCGAGCGCGAGCCCGTAAATGAACCCCGAACATCCCAGGTTGTAGTCGAGCGCGCCCGAGTCGGGCCGGAGCCCGAGCCGCCGGTGCACGAGACACGCCGTGGCCGGCATGTAGTAGTCCGGAGTCTCCGTGCACAGCAGCAGCATATCGACCTCGTTCCGGTCGAACGAAGGGGAGTCCGCGAACAGGCGCTCGCAGGAGCCCGTCGCGAGATCCGAAACGAGTTCCGTGGTGGCGACCCGCCGTTCCCGAATCCCCGTCTTCTGGTAGATCTTGTCCTCCGTCCACGTGCCGAACTGCCGGACCAGTTCCGCATTGTCCACTCTCGTACAGGGCAGCTCGCAGGCGATGCCCCGAATCCGTATTTCCGTCATGCTCTCCATCCCTCCCTCAATTTCGGAACGCATTATCTCATTATGGGTACCAGGTGACAATACCAGCTGTCAGCACCAGCTCGTCGAAATGATCGCGGTCCCGAAAATCAGTCCGCCGCGGCGGCCTATGCTACAATTGCAGGAATTGAAAAAAACGACCCCCGGGCGCAGGCGATTCGCCGGAGGCCTGTCTGATGGAAAAGAGGGAGATTATGGACGGGGAGCTTCATGGAGAGGCGCGGGCCGCGCGGGCGTCGTTCGTGACGTGGATCGGCCTTGTGGTGAATATCGTTCTGACGGCGTTCAAATATCTCGCCGGTTTTCTCGGACACAGCGGCGCCATGATCGCGGATGCGACGCATTCGCTATCGGACCTGATCACGGATGTCGTCGTCATCCTCGGTTTCCGGATCGTCAGCAAGCCCGCCGACCACGGGCACGATTACGGGCACGGCAAGGTGGAGACGCTTCTGGCGGCCATCTGCGGCTTCTTCCTGCTGGCCGCGGGACTGGGAATCCTCTGGAGCGGCGCCTGCTCGATATGGGGCGTCCTTCGCGGAGGCGTGATCGCCCGTCCCGGCGCCATCGCGTTCGCCGCGGCGGTGCTTTCCGTCGTCTCGAAGGAGATTCTCTACTGGTACACCCTGAAGGCGGGCAATGCGCTGAACAGCCCGGCGATCATCGCCAAGGCGTGGGATCACCGTTCCGACGCCTTCTCGTCCATCGGAACGACGGTCGGCATCGGGGGCGCCATGCTCCTCGGGGAACGATGGCGCGTTCTCGACCCCGTCGCGGCCGTCGTCGTGAGCGTCTTCATCGTTAGGGTCGCGGTTCCGATCATCCGCGAAAGCCTCGACGAACTGCTCGAAGCGTCGCTGGACCACGAATGCGAGCGCCGGATCCGCTCGATCATCGAACGGAACGACGACGTGTCCGGCTGTCACAAGCTCCGGACGCGGAAAATCGGCGCGAACATGGCCGTCGACGTCCACGTCGTCGTTCGCAGGGATCTTTCGCTCGTCGAGGCGCATGAAATCGCCGACGCGATCGAGGACGAGCTGCGGAAGGAGTTCGGACGCGAAACGTTCGTGACGCTTCATGTGGAACCCGATGCCCAGTCGGGGGCTTCTTCCGGCGGACCCGCCGGCCGGCGGGAAGCGGGGCCCGGCGGGTCGCTCTGCATCTCCGGGCGCGGCCCGCTGCGCTGAGTCGGGGGCATTCCCGCATGAAAGACGACGAAGGGGAGCGATCCACGAGGGATGCTCCCCTTCTTTAGTTCTACGGAAAACCCTTGCTTTCGCCCCTTACGACGGCCGCGTGTTTCGGAGCGTCCGGCGGAAGAACAGAAGGATCATTCCCGCGAGGACGATGGAAGCGAACGTGAGGATGACCATCGGCGAGAGGATGACTCCCGGCAGCCCCCACGTGATCTTGACGTCGGCGGCGTTGTCGAAATGTACGGTCACGCCCGCCCACAGTCCCGAAACGTCGTTCAGATTCAGGATCGCCATCGCCCCGGGGCCGATGGTTCCCGCGTCTTCCGTCCGGAGCTTCGGACCCGCCGGGTTTCCGGCGAGCGGCCGGAGCTGGTCCGCTCCGCCCCGGAGGCGCACCGTCTCCGTCCCCACGTTGGCGACCGCGAGCAGGAAGTCACGCCCTTTGGGCGCCGGGAAGAGCATCGGAAGCGTCATCTGCGCGGACGTCGACCGGACTTCTCCGAGGATTGTCGACGCGGGAAGTCCCCCCGCGGGATCGTACACGGCGAAGAGAAGCCGGACGCCCGGATCGAGCCGGACGATGTCGATCGGAAATCTGGTTTCTTCCCCGTGACCGTGTTTTTTGGCCAGGAGGGCGCCGGAAATGACGCGGTCTGCGTCCGTTTTTTCCGTGAAGTTCCACGTGATGCGGTAGGACGCGTTCTCTTTGTCGCTATTGGTGTGTTCGTTGTCGAGCCCCGTAAAACGTACGGCGGCGAACTCTTTCGAGCCGCCTCACCCGCCGCATCCGAGCGAGAAGTCCGCCGAAATCGAGCCGC
>CAZVUT010000044.1:10169-18214 GCA_964630155.1 uncultured Synergistaceae bacterium | reverse complement strand
ACGGCGGTGTATTCCTTCCCGTCGATCGTCGTCGTGCCGCCGTAGGTGTATGTAGGCTGTCCCTGCGACGAAATGCTCGCGAGAGTCTCGCCGTTCGGAAGGACTCTGTCCCACCAGGATGGCGCTTCAATCGCCTTCGGCTCGGCGTCCCGCATGGAAGAGAGCCGGTACCAGTTTCCTTTGCTATCGATAAGGTACTGGGATCCGCTGATCGCAGGGCCGGGGGGTGTGACGGCGGTGTATTCCTTTCCGTCTATCGTCGTCGTGCCGCCGTAGGAATACGACGACTGTCCCTGGGACGCAACGCCCAAGACCGATACAGGCGGGTTCCCCGGCCTCATCCCGCTGAACCAGTCGGGCGTCTCGACGGAACGCATCGTCGCGCCGGGGACGACGCTCTTCGCGTACAGGTTCCCCTCCGCGTCGGCGTAGTAGGACACGCCGCGCGTCTGATAGGGCGGCGTGACGGAGCGGTACCACGTTCCGTCTTCCTGAATCCAGTCGCCGAAGCTGACGCGCTGTTGTCCGGTCATTCCGGAGAGCAGCGCTCCGAACGAAGCCGCGCCCGCCGACTGTTCCGTCGCGCTGCTTCCGCCCGAAGGCGACTTCGAAGACAATATGGACGACAACACGCCCGAAATTCTGGAAATCAGGTTTTCGTCATTCTGTATCTTCATGGACATCCCTCCCTGGAGCTTTGAGACGATGCACCGACGTTGTTTCGCTCCGCACTCTATTCTTTCATTAGTTTCGGCAACCGGGAGGCGGATGTTGAATGAAGGACGGGTCAGCTCTCCGCGGCCGCCTTTTTCCGTGCTTCGATAAGCGGCTTCAGACGTTCGCCCCGGACCATGAAGTACGCGCGCTCCGACACGTTCGTTGCGTGGTCTCCGACGCGGGCGAGATGCCGCGATACCCACATCAGTCCCGCGGCCCGCTGGACCACGCCGGCGTCCCCTGCCTTCTGTCCGGCCATGATTCCGGTGAGTTCGTCGAAAATCCGCTCGTCGAGAATGTCGAGCGCCTCGTCGCGCAGGCAGACCTCTTCGGCGAGCGCGGGGTCTTCCTCTTCGAACGACGTCAGCGCGTCCCGAAGCATGCCGGTGGCGATGTCCCGCATTTTCGGGATGTCGATGAGGGGTTTGAGCAGCGGATATCGGTTCAGTGCTTTCGCCCGCTTCGCGATATTGACCGCCTGGTCCCCGACGCGCTCCAGGTCGGTGATGATCTTGAGCACGGCGAACACGAAGCGCAGGTCCTTGCGGAGCGGCTGGCGCAACGCGATGGACGAGAGGCACTCCTGGTCGATCTCGACTTCGAGGTCGTCCACGATGTCGTCCGCCTCGATGATCCGGTCGGCGAGGGCGTTGTCCCTGTCTTCCAGGGACTGTACGGCCGAGACGATGGCCTCCGAAACCATGTTTCCCATCCGGCGCACCATCGTCAGTATCTTTTCCCGATCCTCCTGGTAGAGCAGGGAACCGATTATTTCATCTCTTCTTCCCGGCATGCGCGTCTCCTTCTCTCGTGCGAATCTCGCGTCCAAGACTTCCGGACCGTTATGCTTTCGTAACAATTGGCATAAAATAATACCATACGGAAGCGGCGCGGGGCATCCCTCCGCAGGCGGAATGTTGCGGTCCGCATCCCGTCGCGGCCCCCCCCGAAGACGCCTTTGTGCGGTACAATTCTTCAATAACTGGTACGAACCGCGAAGAGGAGGATGAGCATATGCACAAGATGCGGATCACCCCGGAACGGCTGCTCCGGTCCCTCGACGAGATGGGGGCGGTTGGAGCGCGTCCCGGGCGTCCGGGCCGGACTCGGCTTACGCTGAGCGACGAGGACCGCGCGGGCAGGGATCTCTTCGTGAAATGGCTTCGGGAGGAACGCCTCGACGTCGTTATCGACCCGATCGGCAATATCTGCGGCGTCCGGCCCGGCAGGGATCCGAACGCCAAACCGATCGTCATGGGGTCGCACCTCGATACGGTGTGCGACGCGGGAGCGTACGACGGGGCGTTCGGCGTTCTTGCGGGACTCGAAGTGATCCGGACGCTGAACGATCACGGCGTGGAGACGCACCAGCCCGTGGCGGTTGCGGCCTTTACGAACGAGGAAGGCGCCCGCTTCCAGCCGGATATGATGGGCAGCATGTACGTATCCGGGCTTCTCGACCTTGACCGCGCCCGGCGCGCGATGGACGACGACGGGATCTCCGTGCGAGAGGAACTTGACCGGATCGGATATTCGGGAACAGGCGCGATCGAGGCGTCCGCGTATCTCGAACTGCATGTCGAACAGGGGCCCGTTCTCGACAGGGAGAAGATTCAGATCGGCATCGTCCGGGGAATCCAGGGAATCTCCTGGTGGTACGGGCATTTCGGCGGCGAGGCGAATCACGCGGGCACGACGCCGCTGGAATATCGCAGGGATGCGCTGCTCGCCGCCTCGGAACTCTGCTGCGAACTGCGCGCCCTCGCGCGGGAACTCGGAAGCGGGACGGTCGCCACGATGGGACGGATCCGCGTCGTCCCCGACGTGGTGAACGTCATCCCTTCGGACGCGTTCTTCACGATCGACTTCCGCCAGTACGACGACGACCTGTTCGAGCGGGGCAAGCGGCAGGTCGAGGAGCTGGTCCGGAGAATCGCCGAAAAGCATGGCGTCCCGTTCGGTCTGGAGCAGAAGGTGGACGCGGCGCCGGTCCGTTTCCTTCCGTTCATGACGCAGGTCGTCGAACGCGCGGCCCGGGGGCTGGATCTTTCGACGATTTTCATGCCGAGCGGCGCGGGGCACGACGCGCAGTTCATGCACCGGGTCTGTCCGACGGCGATGATTTTCGTCCCGTCGATCGGCGGCAGGAGTCATTGCGCCGAAGAGCGCACCGGGCCGGAAGACCTGGTCAACGGGGCGAACGTGTTGCTGCGGTGCGTTCTGGAGATTATCGCGGCGTCGTAGCGTCGCCGGGCGGACGTTCTTTTCGAACGAAATTTCGAACGAGCGCTGACATTTTTGTTCTTTTGCGCGATAATGACAATGGTTCGTGACAAAGCGCCGATAATGGCATAAAATCCCGATTCGTGCGCCCGTACTCATGTTTCGGATGTACGGCGGTTCGGGCGGGATTTCGATGTGGACTTCCCGGAAGGCGAGGGTGTACGGTGGCATTCTTTCTCCTGTTGTCTCTTCTCATTTACTTCTTCTCTGGGCTGGCGTCGCTCGCGATGGGGCGACATCCCGCGTGGGGGACGAGAATCGTTCCGTTCGGGAGCGTCGCGGCGTCGCTGTGCGCGCTCATTCCGGTCCTGTACGTCCTCGCGGGCGGAACGCCCGTCGACCTGCGGGCCGCCTGGAGTCTGCCGGCCGGGTCGTTCCATCTGCAGCTCGATCTGCTCTCCGCGTGGTTCGCCCTTCCCGTCATTCTCGTCTCTCCGATCGTATCGTTTTACGGGACGGGGTATCTGCGGCATCACAAACGTCCCCGCGAGATCGATGCGTGCGGCTTTTTCCTCCAGCTGCTCTCCGGGGGGATGCTCTTCGTGCTGCTCGCGTCGGACGGACTGCTCTTCCTGCTTGCCTGGGAGATCATGTCGATGGCGGCCTTCTTCCTCGTCGTATTCGAGCATGAAGAACACGAGGTCCAGCGGGCGGGGTGGATCTACCTGGTCGCGACGCACCTCGGAACGGCCTTTCTGTTCGCGATGTTCATCCTGCTCGGCAGCCGGTGCGGCTCGTTCGACTTCGGCGATTTCGACGGACTCGGCGGCGCCGCGGATGTGGTCTTCGTGCTGGCGGTGGTCGGCTTCGGAGCGAAGGCGGGCTTTTTCGGACTTCACGTCTGGCTTCCCGAGGCGCATCCCGCGGCCCCGTCGCACGTGTCGGGCCTGATGAGCGGCGTCATGATCAAGACCGGAATCTACGGCCTGCTTCGCGTGATGGTTCTCGCAAACGACTGGCCCGCCTGGTGGGGATGGGTGCTGATCGGCATCGGCATCGCGTCCGGCCTCGGCGGCGTCATCTATGCGCTTGTACAGAACGACCTGAAACGCCTGCTGGCCTACAGCAGCGTGGAGAATATCGGAATCATCTGCCTCGGACTCGGAATGAGCATTTTCGGCATTCAGTCCGTCGGCCCGGTGGCGCTGTTCGCGATGGCGGGCGCGCTGCTTCACGTCCTGAACCACGCGGTGTTCAAGTCCTGCCTCTTCCTCGGCGCGGGGGCGGTCATTCAGGCCGTCGGCACGCGGGAGGTCGACCTGCTCGGCGGAGTGCAGAAGCGCATGCCCCGGACGGCGACGCTCTTTCTGGTCGCATGCGCGGCCGTCTGCGGGCTGCCGCCGCTGAACGGCTTCGTCAGCGAGTTCCTGATCTATCTCGCGTCGTACTGGAGCGTGCTGCCGCAGGGGCTTCCGTCGGTGAACCCGCGCGTCGGCGGATTCGTCGTCATTTCGACGCTCGCCCTGATCGGCGGGCTCGCGGCGATGTGCTTCACGAAGGTCTACGGCGCGATGTTCCTCGGGGAGCCGCGTTCCGGATGCGGTTCGTCCGCGACCGATCCCGGTCGGGATATGTCCGTTCCCGTGACGGTGCTCGCCGCGCTCTGCGCCGTATTCGGCCTCGGCGGAAGCCTGCTGATGCTTCTTGTCGCTTCCGTGGCCGCGCGGATCCATCCGCTCGCGATGGCGACGCCGGACATGACTCCGCTGCGCGAGGCCTCAATGCTCTATCTCAATGTCACCCTGGCCGCGCTCGTTCCGGCAGCGGCGGTTTACGGGCTGTGGCGGCTCCGGGACCGTCTTTTGACGGGGCGAGCCGTCCGCACGGGACCGACCTGGGGGTGCGGCTATCCGCACGGAACGCCGCGAATGCAGTACACCGGGTCGTCGTTCGCGCAGCCGATTATCGCGGCCTTCCGATCCCTGCTCCGCTCCAACCTGGGCGGAGACTGGCCGGCGGGGTATCTGCCCGGACGGTCCAGCTTCATGACGCACACGCCGGGACTCTTCATGCACCGGTTCTACACGCCGCTCTTCGCCGCGTTCGCGCGCGTCGCGGTGCGGATGCGCCGGATCCAGCAGGGAGGGACGCACGTCTATGTCTTTTACGTCGTCCTCGCGCTGGTTGCGGTGCTCGTCTGGAGCCTGCTATGATCGCCGATTTCTTCGCCGCGCTTTTCGGCGTGACCCTCGCGCTGATTCTCGCGCCGTTCCTGCGGACGCTCATCAACCGGACGAAGGCGCGCATGGCCGGACGGCAGGGGCCTCCGCTGCTCCAGCCCTACTGGAGCCTCGCGCGGTTGCTTCGCAAGGGCGCGGTATACAGCACGACGACGACCTGGATGTTCCGGGCCGGGCCGGTCGTCACGCTGGCGACGATGTTCGGCGCGCTCTGCCTGGTCCCGTTCGGGGGGAACCCTGCGCTGCTGCATTTCGAAGGCGACGTTCTGCTGATGGCGTATCTTCTCGCCCTCGGGCGTTTCTTCACGATTCTGGCCGCGCTCGACACGGGGTCGAGCTTCGAGGGGATGGGCGCGAACCGCGAGGCGTTTTTCTCGGCGCTGAGCGAGCCGGCGCTGTTGCTCGGCGTGGCCGGGCTCGGCGCGATCACCGGAAGCGTATCGCTCAGCGGAATCTACGGACGCCTCGGGAACTCGGCGTTTCTGGGCTCGCACCTTCCGGCGATGATCTTCATCCTGGCCGCGTTCGTGATCGTCTACCTGACGGAGAACGCGCGAATCCCGGTGGACGACCCGACGACGCACCTCGAACTGACGATGATCCACGAGGTCATGGTCCTCGATCACTGCGGCGTCGATCTCGCGTTCATCGAGTACGCCGGGGCGCTCAAGCTCTGGGTGCTCGGTCTGCTGATCACGGGAATCGTCTTCCCGGTCTCGACCGGATCTTTCTGGATGGACGCGGGCGCGACGCTGGCCTGCATGGCCGTGCTCCAGATCTGCGTGGGGCTCGTCGAGTCCCTGATGGCCCGGCTGAAAATGGGTCGCGTGCCCCTGCTGCTGGGAATCGCGTTCGTGATGTCGACCCTCTGGATCATGTGGGTGGTGAGGTGAAACGATGACCGATCAGCTCGTCATTGCGCTGCTGTTTCTCGTCAATCTGCGGATGTTCGCGACGTCCCGCCTGGACAGCCTGATCCGCGGGGTCGCCCTGCAGGCGTTCCTTCTCGTGTGCCTTGCGGTGGTTTCACGCGAGGGGGCCCTGTCGTGGGAGGGGTGGACGTTCCTGTCCGTCACGGGACTCGTCAAGTGCGCGGTTTTGCCCGTGATGATGACGCGCGCGCTCCGGTCCGCCGGAATCCGACGCGAGGTGGAGCCTCTCGTCGGGTACCGCGTGTCGCTGTTCATCGGACTGATCGTCACGGGGTTCTCCATCTGGGCCGCCGCGCAGCTTCCGATGCCGGACGGCGCCGCCGACCCGCTCGTGGTCGCTGCGGCCCTGATTTCCATGATCACGGGGCTCTTCCTGATCGTGGCGCGGAGGAAGGCGATCTCCCAGGCCATCGGCTACCTCGCGATGGAGAACGGCGTCTATGTCCTCGCCCCGGCGCTCGCGGTCCACGGGCCGCTGATCGTCGAGACGGGCGTTTTGCTGGACGTCTTCGTCGGCGTCTTCATCATGGGCGTCATTATCCTGCATATCCGGCAGGAGTTCAAACATATCGATATCGACCGGCTTTCCGAATTGAGGGATTGATCGCATGATGCTCCGGATCCTGCTTTTCACGCCGTTTCTGGCCGGGCTCGCGAGCCTGGGAATCGCATCGGACCGCGTGCGGCGGCGGCTGATTACGGCCGTCTCGTTTTTTCATCTTGCCTGTTCGCTCTCGCTCTGGACGGCCGGCCTCGAACCGACCGCGGGACGGTGGCTCGGGCTGGACGCGCTTTCGCTGCTGTTCCTGCTCGTCACGAGCGCGCTTTTCGCGGCGTCCTCGTTCGCGACGGTCACGTATCTGCGCGGACACGAGCTTCCCGAGGAGCGACGGGGCCGTTTGTCGCGCGAGGCCGTCTTCACGTGCTCCATGCTCTTCTTTCTCGGCACGACGACGCTTGCGATCCTGAGCCTTCATACGGGCGTGTTCTGGATGGCCATCGAGGCCACGACGCTTGCGAGCGCGCCGATGATCAGCTATCAGCGCTCGTCGCGTTCCCTCGAGGCCGCGTGGAAGTACCTTCTGATCTGCTCGGTGGGCATCGCGATCGCGCTGGTCGGCAATACGGCGCTCGCCGTTTCGATTGCGTTCCATCCGGCGACCTACGGCCTGCCCCTGACCTTCCGGGGGCTCGCGGCGCACGCGGCGTCGCTCCATCCCGTGTGGCTGAAGGTCGCCTTCGCGTTCATCCTCGTGGGGTACGGGACGAAGATGGGACTCGCGCCGATGCACACCTGGCTGCCGGACGCGCACAGCGAAGCCCCGTCGCCCGTGTCGGCGCTGCTTTCGGGCGCGCTGCTCAACTGCGCGTTCCTCGGCATCCTGCGGACGAACGCCATCCTGGTCCGCGCCGGAATAGGGGACTACAGCAACGGCCTGCTCATCGCGTTCGGCCTGGGGTCGATGTTCCTCGCGGGCTGGTTCATCCTCCAGCAGGCGGACTTCAAGCGCCTTCTCGCCTATTCGAGCATCGAGCACATGGGAATCCTCGCGATCGCCGCCGGAGCGGGCGCGTCGTTCGGAGGGCTGCTTCACGCGCTGAACCACTCCCTGACGAAGGGGGCGCTCTTCCTCGTCGCGGGGACCATCCTCGGCGCGTATCACACGAAGTCCACGAGAACCGTCACCGGAGTGATTCGCGTCGCCCCGATGACGGGGCTTCTCTGGCTTGCGGGGTTTCTCGCGATTTGCGGCGTTCCGCCGTTCGGGACGTTCGTCAGCGAGTTTTCCGTCATGACCGTTCTGGGCGCCAATGGCCGCTGGTGGTCCCTGGCGATCTTTCTGTTGACGCTCGGGATCGTCTTCGTCGGGATGTGGAGGATCGTCATCCCGATGGCGTTCGGCCGTCCGCCCGAGTCGCATCCGTCCGGCGC
>CAZVUT010000044.1:0-10069 GCA_964630155.1 uncultured Synergistaceae bacterium | reverse complement strand
GGATCGTCATCCCGATGGCGTTCGGCCGTCCGCCCGAGTCGCATCCGTCCGGCGCGCCGGTTCGTTTCCTGAGCGTCGCGGACGTTCCGCCGCTCGCGCTGCTCTGCGTCGTCCTTCTGCTCGGCGTGTGGCTGCCCGAACCCCTGATGCGGCTCATCACGCAGGCGGCCGCGATCATGGGAGGGCTCTGATATGACGACATCCTGGCTCGCGATACGGAACGCGCACGCCTTTCCGCTCTCCGAAGTTCCCGTCTGCCCGGTCCCGGACTTCCGGGATCTTGTCGTCCGCCGGGTCGAGGCGGGGCAACGCCTCGTCGCGCTGTTCCACATTCCGGGAGACGGCTGTTCGAAGCTCTGCGCCGTCCTTGCGGATGACGAGAGCCGTTCGCTCGGCGCGACGATCGGCGTCGTCGACGGGGACCGCTACCCTTCGCTGACGCCGGACTGCCTCCAGGCGCACCTTTTCGAGCGCGAGATCGCCGAGAACGGGGGACCGGTTCCCGAGGGACACCCCTGGCTCAAGCCGGTCCGCTTCCCGCGGAACAGCGCGCTGCCGCATCGTTCGATCGGAGAGATGGACTTCTACCGCGTCGAGGGGCAGGAGGTTCATGAGGTTGCGGTCGGCCCCGTGCACGCGGGCGTGATCGAACCGGGGCACTTCCGCTTCCAGTGTCACGGCGAGATCGTGCTGCATCTGGAAATTTCGCTGGGATATCAGCACCGTGGCGTGGAAAAGGCCTTTCCCGGAGCGACGCCGGTCATGCGGCGCCTCATGGCGGAGTCCGTCTCCGGCGACGCGACGGCGGGGCACGCGACGGCGTACTGCGGCGCGATGGAAGCGCTCTCGCGCACCCGCGTCCCCGCGCGCGCGCGGATGATCCGGAACATCGCCCAGGAACTCGAGCGCGCGGCCTGTCACATCGGAGACCTCGGCGCGATGGCGGGGGACGTCGGCTTCCTGCCCACGAGCGCGTTTTGCGGGCGCATCCGGGGCGTCGTCCTGAACATGACGGCCGCCCTCTGCGGAAACCGCTTCTCGCGCGGACTCCTGCGGCCCGGCGGCGTGACGCGGGATATCAACAAGCCGCTCGCGGCGCAGCTTCTCGGACAGCTCCGGACCGTCCGCAGGGACGCCATCGACGCCGTGAACCTGCTCTGGGAGACGCCGACGGTCATGGCGCGTTTCGAGGGGACCGGTGTTCTCACGCGCGAGGACGCGGTCGCGATCGGGCTTGTCGGTCCGGCGGCGCGCGCGTGCGGGGTCGCCCGCGACGTCCGCTTGACGTTCCCGTACGCGGGATACGACGAGGCGCCGATTCCGACCGGAACGGACGAGACCGGCGACGTGCTCGCAAGGGCCCGCGTCCGGATCCGGGAGGTCGTCCAATCGCTCGATTACGTCGGGAAACACCTTCTCGCGCTGCCCGACTCGCCCCTTTTCGCCGAACCGGACGTTTCTCCTGAGCCCGATGCGATGGTCGTCTCGATGACCGAAGGCTGGCGCGGAGAGACCGTCCACATCGCCATGACGGACGGCGCGGGCGCGTTGTCGCGGTACAAGATCGTCGACCCGAGCTTCCACAACTGGTTCGGACTCGCGATGGCCATGCGCAACCGGGGCATCTCGGACTTCCCGCTGTGCAACAAGAGTTTCAACCTCTCGTACTGCGGGTTCGACCTGTAGTCCGGATGACGGAGGAAACGGGACATGATCTATAACATCTTCCGAACGAGATTCATACAGGGGCATCAGACGATGGCCTATCCGGCCGGACCCGCGCCGGCCATGCCGGATTGCTTCGCCGGCCTTCCGCGGCTCGACCGGTCCCGTTGCGCGGGATGCGCCGGTCCCTGCGTCGACGCCTGCCCGACCGGCGCGATCCTTCGCGCGGACGGACGGCTGCGCTTCGACCTCGGACGCTGCGTCTTCTGCCGCGAATGCGAGAACGCCTGCCCGAACGGGGCCATCGCCTTCGGAAAGGACTATCGCCTCGCCTCGTCCTCGCGGGAAGGGCTTGTCGTGAGCGGAGCGAACGAAGCGAACGGCAAGCCGAACGCAGCGCCCGTCGCGCTGAACCCGGACGCTTCGGGGCTTTACGGCCGCGTGTTCTCGCTCCGGGTCGTGAGCGCGGGCGGCTGCGGCGCGTGCGAGGCGGACACGAACGTCCTGAACACGCTCGCATGGGATCTCGGACGATTCGGCGTGTCGTACGCCGCGTCGCCCCGGCACGCCGACGGAATGCTGCTGATCGGCCCCGTGCCGGAAAACATGGAGTATGCCGTCCGGGAAACCTACGACGCCATCCCAGACCCGAAATTCGTCATCGCGGTAGGAGCCTGTGCGATTTCCGGCGGCGCGTACGCGTCCCGACCGGAGTGCCTCGCCGGACGCGGCGCGGTCGTTCCGGTCGATCTCTTCATCCCGGGCTGCCCGCCGCACCCGATGACGATCCTGGACGGCATCCTGCGGTTCCTCGGGAAAGTCCGGGACTGACCGCTTCCGGAGAAACGAGACGCCTTTTCGCCCGCCTGCGTTCGCAGGCGGGCTTTTTTGTCTTGAAATGTCGCGCTTGACACGGCGGGTTTCAGTGGGGTAGCATACGGTCATATTCACGGTGCGAATAAAAAATCCGACAGGTGAAAAAACATGGAAGATCAGAATGCTTCGATACGGGTTCTTGACCGGGCGTTTGCGATTCTCATGTATATGGCCGACGAAAAGCGCCCCGTCGGAATCACGGAAATAGCCGGTGCGACCGATCTTCCGAAGGCGACGGTCTACAGGATCCTCTCCAGCCTGGAAAACATCCGCGCGGTCATCACCCGGGGGCGCGAATACGCCGTCGGACCGACGATGCTGCTCTTCGCCGACGCCTACAGGGTGCGGACGGTGATCTCCGAAGTCGCCCATCCGTTTCTTCTCGACCTTCGCAACGACACGAAGGAGACGGTGCACCTGTTCGTGTTCGAGAGCGGCGAATTGTTCTACCTCGACAAGCTGGAGAGCCCGTACCAGGTGCGGATGCATTCGCGCGTCGGCGTCCGGGGGTCCCTCACGAACCTGTCGGCGGGAAAGGCGATCCTCGCCACGCTCTCTCCGGATGACCGGAAAGGGCTGAGCGAGGCGATTCCGGCCGAGCTGTTCTCCGAAATCCACGAAATACGGAAACGAGGCTACGCGGTCGACGACGAACAGAACGAGGCCGGCCTGCGCTGCGTCGGCGCGGCCGTCACGGACGAACTCGGAAGGCCCGTCGGCGCGGTGAGCATATCGGCGCCGGTCTACCGCTTCCCCTCGTCGATGGTTCCCGAGCGCGGCGAGCTGGTGCGAAAGACGGCCCGCTCGATTTCCGACGCGTTGCTTTCATTTCAAAAAACGCCGATACCTGCGCCCATACGGGCGCAGCAATAAAGAAGGGGGCAGAACACTATGCTGGCAACGAACAAGCTCGTCATGATACCGGGACCGACCCCGGTGGTGCGCTCCATCCAGGATCAGATGGCGCGGGAAACGGTGGCCTTCGGAGACGCGGCGTTCGTCGCGGATTTCCGGGACGTCCTGACGGACATGAAGGCGATGTGGAAGTGCTCGGGCGAGGCCTTCGTGGTTGCGGGATCGGGCACGATGGGCATGGAAATGGCCGTCGCGAACGTCACGAAACGCGGCGACAAAATCCTGATCTGCTCCAACGGGTTCTTCGGCGACCGGTTCATCGACATGTGCAAGCGCAAGGGGCTCGAGACGGACGTCCTGTCCGTCGAGTGGGGGGCAACCGTGACCCCGGAACTTCTCGACGCGAAGCTCTCGGCGAAGAAGTACGACGTCGTCACCGTGACCCACGTCGAAACGTCCACGGGCGTTGCGGCTCCGGTTGCGGCGATCGGCGCGATGCTCAAAAAGAAGCACCCCGAAGTCCTCTACATCGTCGACGGCGTGGCCGCGACGGGCGGCGTCGAGCAGTACGTCGACCCGATGGGAATCGACATCCTCCTCTCCTGCTCCCAGAAGGCCTTCGGCGTGGCGCCTGGACTCGCGCTCCTGTGGGCGAGCGAGCGGGCCGTCGCGAAGCGCAAGTCGATGCCCGACATCCCCGAGTCGTACGTCGACTTCGAGAAGTGGCTTCCCGTCATGCACGATCCGAGCAAATACTGGGGAACGCCCGCGATCAACCTGATCTGGGCCCTCAAGGAATCCATCCGCATCATGAAGGTCGAGGGGCTCCAGGAACGCTTCGACCGTCACGTTCGGCAGGCCGCGATGTTCGACGCCGCACTCGAATCCATCGGCTTTGAAGTCGCCGCGAAGAATCCGAACCGCGCGCCGACGCTCTCCGTCTACCTCTATCCGAAGGGCTCGAACATCGACGACGCGGCGTTCCGCAAGGTTCTGGCCGAAGAGGGCGCGCAGACGGCAGGCTGCCTCGGCGCCTACGCGGGCAAGGGCTTCCGCATGGGACACATGGGCAACGTCGACAAGCACGTCCTCGTCTCGGCGATCGCCGCAGTCGAACGCGCGTGCGTCAAATGCGGCTACGCGATCGAGTTCGGCAAGGCAGTCGGAACGCTCCAGAAGGGACTCGTGAAGGAATAACGCAACCTCCGGAGGAACAGAGAGCCTCCCGGTGAAACGCGAATACATCGTACTTCCCCCTGAACGCGGCGAGGGCCCTCCGGAAACCCG
The DNA here is from genome assembly GCA_964630155.1 of uncultured Synergistaceae bacterium. Classification (GTDB taxonomy): domain Bacteria; phylum Synergistota; class Synergistia; order Synergistales; family Aminobacteriaceae; genus CALFXN01. The sequence continues at coordinate 5,386 of CAZVUT010000044.1, read as the reverse complement.
GAGGGCCCTCGCCGCATATCCGCCTTGTCGCGCGCTACGGAGTCTTCGGCGCTTGCGAGAGCACCCGGCGCAACAGGTCGAGATTCTGCGGGTCCCGCTCGGTTTCGAGCATGTGTTGCAGGGTGTCGCGCGCGGCCGGGAACGAGTCCGCCCCCTTGGCGAGAGCGCGGATCATCTCGCCCCGGACGACGACGCTCTGTTCCGTCGGGGCGCTTTGGGCGAGCGCTGTGACCGCGTTATCGTCGAGACCGCGCTGACTCATGCTGCGGACGACGGCGCTCCGAACCTCGGGGACCTGTTCGTTCGCGAGCGACGAGAGCAGCAGCTCTCCCGTCCGGGCGTCGGGCATCCGGCGGAGCGCCGTCGCTGCGGCCGCACGGGTGGCCGCGTTTTCCGAGGCGAGATAGGACTGGATTCGTCCCGCCGCGGCCGGATCGCCGGTGTTTCCGAGCGCCTTGAGCGCAACGCGAAGGTCCGGGCCCTCCTTTTCGGGGATCGCTGCGAGAAGATCGGCCGTAACGGACGCCGCCGCCGGATCGTCGTTGGTCCGCAGCGTCGACGCTACGGCGCCGAGCGCGAGAAGGGCCGTGCGCGAGAGATCCGCGACATCCGGGCCGCCTTCCTTCCGCGCGATTGACCGGAGTCCCTCACGGGCCTCGGCCGTCGGATGCGCGACGCCGCCGAGCGCGATGATCGCGCGCAGCGCGTTCATGTGCGACGCGTCCGGGTTCCCGGCGATGTCCAGAAGAACCGCTTGCGCCGCAGGCGTGTCGCTCGTGCCGAGAAGGTCCATGAGAGCGGCCTGCGTCGCGTCGTCCGTTCCGGGGGCGAGCAGGCGCGCGGCGACGTCCCGCGCCAGTTCCGGGTGCTCCCGGAGCCGTGCGAGCAGGTCGTCGAACGTCGTCCGGTTTCTCCGGTCGAAGCGGTCGAGCGATGCGGAAAAGTCACGCGAAACGGGGTTCTCTTTTCCCGGGGCCGTCTTCGATGACGATGGCGTTTTCGTTGCGCCCCCCGAAGGGACGCCTGCGGAAGGTGAAACGATTGGCCGAAGAGCGGCCCGGGACGACGCTTCGAGCGCGGCGAACGTCGCCGGGACGTCCGGCTCGCCGGAAATCAACCGGAAGGAGAACGAAAGATCCGTGTGCAGCAGCGGTGTCCCGCCGCTCGAAGCGGAAAGGGTTTCGCGTCCCCCGGCCGAAGCGAGCCACAGCGTCGGAGAGAGTCGCGCGAGCGTGTCGGACGACAGAATGTCCACGCTCACGGGCGAGGCGAGCGATACGTACCGCGTCTTGCGCTTGCGGACCGAGCCGTCCGGTGTCCGGTCATACCGGGCCTCGTAGGTTCCGGTTTGGTGTTCTTCGGTCGTGATCCACGTTTCGCTTTCGCCCGATACGACGATCTGGGCCGCCCGAAGCATTTCCTCGAGAACGATGCGTTCGTTTTCGGAGAGCGCCGAGGGAGGGCGAACGGATGTGATCTCCCCGTTCCGCGCGAACACTGCGGAAAAGGGCAGCGAGAGTCGATCGCGCATCTCCGGCCGGAACTCGCCGAGGATGTCGCAGGAAACGGGCCGGACGCGGAGCGCCGCAAGCGCCGCCGTCGCGTCCGATGAAAGGACGCGCATGTTCAGAATGCCGGTCAGATGCAGCGTGGAAGGGACGGGAGCGTCCGAAGACGCTCCCATCGTGATGGTGCTTCGCACGTCGACCTCATAGCGCGCCCCGCTCCCCGCAGGCCACAGGAACGTGACCGAGGGGGCCTGCGCGACGTGCGGCGTTTCGCGTTCCCGTCCGGCGGGACTCTGCGCACCCCAGACGACGAACGCCGCAAGGGCCAGCACGACTGCACAAACGGCGCCGCGACGTCGCATGGATATCCCCTCCCCGCTACTGCAGCGGCACGGTTACGGACTGATGCTTGTCGAGCAGCGTGTCCGTCTTGGAATACGTGGACCAGCTCACGAGGCTCCAGTCCTTTTCGTTCCATCCGCAGGGGTAGGGAATGATGTGCCATTTCCAGCAGATCTTCGGCCAGTTGACGAAAATCACGAGCCCGCCTTTCGGACCGGACAGCGTGTAGCCGATCGTCTCGTCGAGCGTCCCCGTGAGCTGCGTCGCGCCCGCGTCGGCCGCGATCGTTCCGCCGAGCTTCGTGTCGAAGGAACAGCCGATCAGATAGAGCGTTCCGCGGATGCCGCCCTTCGCGACGACGAGGTTGACGGCCGCGGAGGCGTACGCGCCGACGTCGACGAACGGCGACACGGTTCCCTCGAATTTCGAATTGACGCTGACGGTCGCCTTGATGCCGAGCGCGCCGCTCGCGCCCGCGCTCACTTCAACCGGAACGATGGCGATCACGAACGTCTGCGAGTATCCCATGTTCTTCTCGATCTTCCACGTCTTCTCCCACTCGAAGCCCGCGTTGCCGCTCTGGCTGTAGAGCGTGATTCCGGCGAACTCGACGTCGAGGTCGAACGCCGAATCGGTGGGAAGGATCGGGTTATAGTGCGCGTCCGACGTGATGCCGAGGAAGTTGAACGTATGCCCGAGAACGGTGACCGGCACAGTCCCCGATACGGACGCGCCGATTCCGTTGAGGCCGAACCACGCCTTGCCCAGAAAGTCCAGTTCCGCTCCGAAGTATTTGTTGTCGAATCCCTTGCTGAAGCTTGTCCGGAAGTCGAGTCCGCTGTCGCCCTTCGATGCGACGGGGTCGCCCGCGAAGATATTCACGGGATGCACGAGTTCGTTGTCGTCCGTCCGGCCCGCGAGCATCAGTGCGTTCTCGTTCTCGTCGATCTCGTCGAAGGCGTCGATGACGATTTTCACATTCGTCGAGGTCTTTCCTTCCAGTCCGGTGAGAACCTCAGGCGGGACGAGAAGGTCAATCATGACCGATTGCAGCGCGTTCGCGTCGAGCGACGAAAGCAACAGGCTGTTCGCGAAGGACTTGTCCGCGGAATTCCAGATCAGGACGGGCTCGTACCCGGCGGTCGTCTCGACGGAGGCCGTGATATCGACGTTCGAGGCGTCGTGTGCGGCCGACTCAACGTCGACCGTCAGGGAAATGTGGTCGCGCCGGGCTCCGTCGCCGAGTTCCTCGTCGTGCGAAAGCACGAGATACGAGGAATGGGCGCGGATCGCGTGAACCGCGAGGTCCGGCTTTCCCTGGTCTTCCGCGACGGTGACGGCGACGTCGCGGGGCGCTTCGTACGCGATGTCGTCCGGAAGCGAGGTTTCGAGCGGATCGACGTGGACCAGGAGATTGTAGGTCCCGGCCGGAACGTCGTCCGAGAAGACGAACGACTGCGCATAGGTATGTTCTCCGGCGGAAACGACCGGAATCGTCGCGCTGCCGAAGTGATAGCTGTCGATCCGCTGCGTCGCTTCATCCTTGCTGAGAAGGTAGTACGACATTCCGAGGTCGTTCAAATCCGCGTCGCTGCTCAGCGTCACGGACAGCGAGACGTAGCACCCTTTTTCGACCGTTTCGGCGGAGAGAAGCTCCACGGAACTGACCGAAACGCGCGACTGCGATGCGGAATCGTTGCCGCCGCTGCACCCTCCGAGGACGAAGACGAGCTGTAGGAGCAGGAACCAGACCAGGTATTTCCTTTGCATGAATATGCTGCCTCCCCTGTATGGAATATGGAAGAATGAAAAAACGTGCCGGAGGCGCGCGGGGATCGTTGTCAATCCGCATGCGTCGCCGAAATCTTCAAAGGTATACATACCGCGTCGCCCCCGGATCGTCAAGGCGCACGGGCGCATAAAAACAATCACGCGGAAAAGGCCCCCTCAGAACGTGCTGCGTCCTGAGGGGGCCTTTGGGCGTCGCTCTCCCGTGCGGGCGCTCCTGTGCGCTACTTCAGCGGCACGGTCACCGATTGGTGTTTGTCGAGCAATGTGTCGGTCTTCGAGTAGGGCGACCAGCTCACGAGCGTCCATTCCGCGTCCTTCGTGCACGGGCGGCAGATAATCCACCACTTGCAGCACCACGGATACCCGACATAGACGACGATCTCGCCCTTCGGACCGGTCAGCGTGTAGCCGACCTTTCCGTCGAGCGTCCCGGTGAGCTGCGTCGCGCCCGCGTCGGCGGCGATCGTTCCGCCGAGCGTCGTCCCGAGGTCGAACTTGATCAGGTGCAGATCTCCCCGGACGCCGGCCTTCGCGACGAACGCGTCGACGCCCGCGGAGACGTACGTTCCGATATCGACGAACGGCGACACGGTCCCGTTGAATGAAGAACTGACGTTCACGGCCGCCCTGAAGCCGAGGGCTCCGCTCACGCCCGCGCTCACCTTGACCGGAACGACAGCGATGACGAAACGCTGGTCGAATCCCTTGCTCTTCTCGACCTGCCACGTCTGCTCCCACGTGAAGCCCGCGTCGCCGTGTTTGGAATACACCGTGCTCCCGGCGAATTCGACGTCGAGGTCGAAGCCCGAATCCGTCGGCGTAACCGGGTTGTAGCGCGCTGCGGACGAGACTCCCAGGAAGTCGAACGTGTGGCTCAGGACCGTCACCGGCGTCGCGCCGGATACCTGCGATCCGATCCCCTTCCCGGAGAACCACGCTTTGGCGCGGAAATCCACCTTCGCGCCGAAGAACCTGTTGTCGAATCCCTTGCTGAAACTCGTCTCGAACGTGACGCCGCCATCGCCTTTCGACGCGACGGGGGTTCCCGCAAAGATATTGACCGCTTCGACGAGTTCGTTGTCGTTCGCGCGTTCATAAAGAACCATGAGATCTTCGTTCTCGTCGACGGCATCGAGCGGGTCGACGACGATCCTGACGTTCGTCTGCGTCATTCCGGCCAGCCTGGCGCGAACATCCTCCGGTACGAGAAGATCCAGCTCGACCGACTGCACCGAGTTCACGCCGAGCGAGGGAATCGTGAAGGTCTCCGCGAAGGTTTTGTCTGTCGGGTTCCAGATCCGGACCGGTTCGTAGCCCGCGCTCGTCTCGATGTAGGCCATGACCGTCACGTTCTCCGAGCTGTGCGCGACGGACTCGACGTCGATTGTCGCGGAAAGATTGTCGCGCCGCACGCCGTCGTCGGTTTCATCTTCTTGCAGAAGGACAAGATACGACGAGTCGGAGCGTATGTCGTGCAGCACGAGGTCCGGCTTTCCCTGATCCGTCCCGATTCGCGCGATGACGTCGTCCGGCGCGAAATACATGATGTCGCGGGGGAGCGTCGTCCCGAGCGGGTCCAGGTGGACCGCCAGGTTATACGTTCCGGCGGGGACATCGTCGGAAAAGACGAAGCTCTGGAGGTACGTGTTTTCCCCGGACGCGACGACCGGAATGACCGCGCCGCCGAAGTAGTACAGCTCCGGTTCCCCGGCTTCCTCATCGCCGCTGACGAGGTAATACGAAAC
>CAZVUT010000043.1:0-18243 GCA_964630155.1 uncultured Synergistaceae bacterium | reverse complement strand
CTTCGACATTGTCGCATCGTTCACGAGCCCTTGACGAAATTTTCGCTTCGTGTAGAATTTCAGTTGAATGTCCGGATGAAAGCCGTAAGAGAGCGCCCGAACGAGGTCTTGTTCGGGACGCCGAAGGGGCAATCCTTCACTGATATGTGAAGAGCTGAAACTCTCAGGCAAAAGGGATTACGGCTGGACGGGTCTCTGGAAGCGCCATTGACAGAGATGGTTCAATCGCTGCAAAAGGGAGGCAGTGTATTGGCCAATCAATGTCTTTTGGTCTCCAATAATATGTCTTTTTCCGGTCTCGTCAGCGATATCGAAATCGTTGACGGGTCTTCTTATGATGTTCTCACAAGAGTCCGCGATTACGTGCACAGGGGCGCCATTATTCTCACGCATCCTCTGTGCGGTAATATGCGCCCCACCCAGCAGCCCTTTCGTTCCGTCATCATGCGGACCTTTTCCGAATCGCATCCTGTCGATGAACCATCTCTTTCGCTGATCGAAAATGCTTTGGGTATCTACCGGTCGTGTCTGGAACGTCTTGCGCGTGCGGACCTGCTCCCGGACCCGATCGCATCCGACTATGCCTTCGTGGATTTCGAGCTGATGCGGGCGAGCCTTGAAAGCCTGGGGCTCCTGCATAATCGCGTCGCAAACAATTCCGAAAGGAGGTGAATCGAAAATGATTGAACTCACAAAGGACAACTTCGATGCTGAGGTTAAGGAGAGCGCGCTTCCGGTGCTCGTCGATTTCTGGGGCCCGAAATGCGGACCCTGCATGGCGCTTCTTCCCAACGTCCACAAGATGGCCGAGGAATATGAGGGGAAGGTCAAGTTCAGTTCCGTGAACGTATCCGAAAACCGGCGCGTCGCCATAGCGCAGAAGGTCATGGGACTTCCGACCTTTCTTTTCTGGAAGGGAGGCGTCGAAGTAGCCCGAATCAGCGGTCCGGACGTAACCCTCGAGAAAATTCGCGAGAACGTCGAGGCGCTTCTGTAGTGTCAGGAGTACAAAGGGGGGAATTGCATTGAAACTTGAACTGCACAAGGTTAAGGTTACGAAACTGGCATGGGGGAACAAGACGCACGTCGAAAACGGCGTTCTTCATGTCAATAAGGAAGAGCTTGTGAAACTGCTTTCCGAAGATGAGCGGCTCGCCAAGATCGATGTGGCGTTCGCCATGCCCGGAGAGAGCGTCCGCATCCTTCCCGTGAAAGATGTCATCGAACCGCGCTTCAAGATCGAAGGGAACGGCCAGGTGTTCCCCGGAATGGTCAGCGACGTGGAGACCGTCGGCGAAGGCAAGACGCTTGTCCTCAAAGGCGCTGCGGTCGTGACGACCGGTCAGATCGTCCGGTTCCAGGAAGGCATCATCGATATGCAGGGACCGGGCGCCGACTTTACGCCCTATTCGAAGACGAACAACGTCGTGCTGGTCCTCGAACCCGTCAAGGATCTCGAGAAGCATGAGCATGAGGCCGCGTGCCGCGTTGCGGGCCTGAAGACCGCGAAATACCTCGCCGAGTGCTGCAAGGATGCGAAGGCCGACACGGTCGAGAGTTTCGAGTTCGCGAACTTCAAGGACGCCATGCACGCGCACCCGACGCTTCCGAAGGTCGCATATCTCTACATGCTGCAAACCCAGGGCCTGCTTCACGACACGTGGCTCTACGGCGTTGACGTGAAGAAGATCCTTCCGACGCTGGTCAGTCCGACCGAAGTCATGGACGGCGCGATCGCATCGGGGAACTGCGTGTCCGCCTGCGACAAGAACAACACCTACTCGCACCAGAACAACCCCGTCATCGACGCGATGTTCCGGCATCACGGCAAGGACTTCAACTTCGTCGGCTGCATCGTCACCAACGAGAACGTGACGCTTGCCGACAAGCGCCGAAGCTCCTCCTATTCGATCAAGCTCGCGAAGATGCTCGGCGTCGACGGCCTCGTCATCACCGAGGAAGGCTTCGGGAACCCGGATGCCGACCTCATCATGAACTGCTGGAAGGCCGAACGGGCCGGGATCAAGACCTGCCTTCTCACCGACGAATACGCGGGCCAGGACGGCGCGAGCCAGTCCCTTGCGGATTCCTGCAAGGAAGGCGACGCCTGTGTCACTGCCGGAAACGCGAACGAAGTCATCGTTCTGCCCCCGATGAAGACGGTCATCGGATTCCCGCAGGAAGCGAACATCATCGCCGGAGGCTGGCAGGGTTCGCTCGCGGCCGACGGAACGATCACGGTCGAGCTTCAGGCGATCACCGGCGCGACCAGCGAACTTGGCTATACGAAGCTCGGAGCGTACACGATCTAGAAACGAAACCGCTTTACGAAGAGGTTCTTCATATTTGAAAGAGGAGGTGTAGAGCATGGGCAAACTGGCCGGAAAGAAACTGCTTCTTCTGGGAGAGCGTGACGGCGTTCCCGGACCCGCCATGGAGGCATGCTTGAAAGACAGCGGCGCCGAGATCGTCTTCTCGGTGACCGAGTGCTTCGTCTGAACGGCAGCAGGAGCCATGGATCTGCAAAATCAGCAGCGTATCAAGGACGCCGCTGAGAAGTTCGGAGCCGAAAACACCGTGGTCATCCTCGGATCCTCCGACGCCGAAGGCGCCGGGATCTACGCGGAGACCGTATCGAACGGTGATCCGACATATGCAGGTCCGCTGGCTGGAGTCCCGTTGGGACTCGCCGTGTATCACGTGTTCGATCAGGAGATTCGCGCTGAAGCTGACGCTGCCGCATGGGAAGAGCAGATCAGCATGATGGAAATGGTCCTTGATCCGGAGGCCCTCGCGGCATCGGTTAAGGAAATACGTGAGCAGTTCAGCCAATACAAGCTGTAAACTCCACGAAGAAAGGAGGTTTACGAATGTCTTTCCGTATCGTTCATTATATAAACCAGTTCTACGCAGGTATCGGAGGAGAAGAAAAAGCCGATTATAAACCCGAGGTGCGCGAGAGCGTCGTTGGCCCCGGAATGGCCTTGAAGGCCGCTTTTGGTGCTGACGCGCAGATCGTAGCGACGGTTATTTGCGGCGACTCCTACTTCGCCTCCAACATGGATCAAGCGAAAGCGACGATCATCGAGATGATCAAGAAATACAAGCCCGATGCCGTCGTCGCCGGTCCGGCGTTCAATGCGGGCCGCTACGGGACGGCCTGCGGCGGAATCCTGGAGGTCGTCTCCAAGGAACTCGGGATTCCCGTGGTTTCCGGCATGTATCCGGAGAACCCGGGCGCCGAGATGTTCAAGAAGTTCGGCTACATCATCGAAACCGCGGACAGCGCCGCCGGAATGAAAAACGCAGCCCCGGCCATGGCCAAGCTCGTCCTCAAGCTCCTCAGGGGCGAAAAGCTCGGAACCCCGAAAGAAGAGGGATACATCGAGCGCGGCATCCGCAAGAACAAGTTCTACGAGAAACTCGCGGCGGACCGCTGCGTCGATATGTTCGTCTCCAAGATGAAGGGCGAGCCCTTCACGACGGAATACCCGATGCCCGTCTTTGACCGCGTTGCTCCGAACCCCGCCGTCAAGGACATGAAGAACGCTGTCATCGCGCTTGTCACCTCCGGCGGAATCTGCCCGAAGGGCAACCCCGACCACATCGAGGCGTCCAGCGCCAGCAAGTTCGGCGAGTACTCGATCGCCGGCGTCATGGATCTCACCGCGGAGAAGTACGAGACCGCGCACGGCGGATACGATGCAACGTACGCCTGTGAAGACGCGGATCGCGTCCTTCCTGTGGACGTTCTGCGCGAATTCGAGAAGCAGGGCGTCTTCAAGAAGCTCCATGAGAAGTTCTACACGACGGTCGGAAACGGGACCGCTGTGGCCAGCGCGAAGAAATTCGGCGCTGAAATCGCACGCAGACTGATAGCGGACGGAGTGACGGCTGTCATCCTGACATCGACCTGAGGAACCTGCACTCGTTGCGGCGCAACGATGGTCAAGGAAATCGAAAGAGCGGGTCTCCCGGTTGTTCACGTCTGCACCATAGTTCCCATTTCCCTCACGGTTGGAGCCAACCGTATCGTTCCGGCGGTCGCCATTCCGCATCCCCTCGGCGATCCCACGAAGCCCTTCGAAGAAGAGAAAGAACTTCGTCGCCGTCTCGTCATGAAGTCGCTCAAGGCGCTTCAGACCGAGATACAGGATCAGACTGTCTTCACGGACTAGCAACGTTTTTGGGCCCGGGGCGTTTCGTCCCCGGGCCTTTCGGCTTGAAGAAATTCCCGCAGCGGGAAGCGTTCAAAACGAGGAGGTTTTTTGAGGTATGAGCAGCGTCGGAATCAAGGGATACGCCTATTGTCTGAACCATACTCCGGAACTCGGGCTGCACTATGGCAACACGCCCTTCATCGAGCACGAGACGAAGGGGGAGTCGGAGTTTCTCACGAAGCTTCCGGAGCATCTGCAAACGTATGAAGAGGCGAAGGACTATGCCCCGAACCAGGCATATATCGGCGGTATTTCCCTGGAGGCGCTCGAAAAGCAACCCCAGCCCTGGTACGTCAACCGCGTCGCCGGAGCGCAACGGTACGGGAAATACGGTGAAATAATGCCCGAGGACGAGTTCCTCGGCCTTCTCGATATAAGCGACGTGTTCGACATCATCTGGCTCGAGACCTCTTTCGCCGCGACCGTACGTGAAAAACTCGCCAAAAACCCGGTCATGACGGAAGCGATCCTCGCGCGCCTCGAAAAGGGACACGATCTTTCCGAGATCAATGCGGAGGTCGCCGGGAAGAAGGCCCGCGCCCTCTATATCGGAGGCAAGGTCGTCGGATGCGCCCGGAACGGCCACGAAGTGGACGACTGCCTCTTTTCGTATGTTCTGCTCGAGAACCTGGCCTGCAAGGCCGGAGGCGTTCTTACCCTCCTGCATCTCCTGAAGAACACGGGCATGGACCCGAAGGACGTCGATTTCGTGATCGAATGTTCCGAGGAAGGCGCCGGCGACATGAACCAGCGCGCCGGCGGAAACTTCGCGAAAGCGGTCGCCGAGATCGCCGGGTGCGTCAACGCTTCCGGGTGTGATGTGCGCAGCTTCTGCGCGGGGCCGGTCAACGCGATGATCGCGGCCGCGTCGCAGGTTGCCTCCGGAACGCGGAAGAACTGCGTCGTCGTCGCGGGCGGAGCGATTCCCAAGCTGTTCATGAACGGCCGGGACCACGTCAAGAAGGAAATGCCCGCGCTGGAAGACTGCCTCGGGAACTTTGCGGTCCTTCTGGTTCCCGATGACGGGACGAACCCCGTCATGCGCCTGGACGCCATCGGCAAGCACACGGTCGGCGCCGGGTCGGCGCCGCAGGCGATCACGTCGGCGCTTGTCCTCGAACCGCTCGAGAAGCTCGGACTCTCCTTCAACGACGTCGACAAATTCGCCGCGGAGCTTCACGACAATGAAATCACCCTCCCCGCGGGCGCGGGCGACGTCCCTCTCGCGAACATCAAGATGATCGCGGCGCTCGCCGTCATGAAGAAAGCGATAGAGAAGGCGGATATGATGACCTTCGTGAAGCAGAAAGGCGTCATCGGCTTCGCGCATACGCAGGGGCACATCCCGTCCGGCGTTCCGTTCATCGGTCACGCCTGCGACGCCATTCGCCAAGGGACGATGAACCGTGCGATGATCATCGGCAAGGGAAGCCTCTTCCTCGCTCGCCTGACGAACCTCGCCGACGGCGCGTCTTTCCTTCTTGAGAAGAGCAGCGGCGCGCAGCAGTCGGGCGCGGTCAGCAAGGAAGAGATCAAGGCGCTTCTCCTCGAAACCCTTTCGGAGCTAGCGTGCAAGCTGAACTGAGGGGCGGGGCCGGCATGACGGAAGTACGAAAACTCATCGGCGAGGCGCTTGCCGATCTGGTCGAGGCCGCGAAGAGCGGAGGGCCGAAAACGCGCGTAGGGCTCATGGCTCGCGGAAGCGAGCTCGGAGCGGAAGAGCTGGCGAACGGAGGCCGTCTCGCACAGCAAATGACCGGAACGGTTCGGGTTGTCATGATCGGGCCCAAAATCGCCGGATACGACGACCTCGAATGGATAGAAACGGGAGACTGCGACGCGGATGTCGCCGAGGCGATGGAAGCGGCGCTCACGGAGAAGAGGATCGACGGCGCGGTCGCATTGCACTACCCCTTCCCGATGGGCGTCACGACCATCGGACGCGTTCTCACTCCGGCGCGGGGCAAGGATATGATCGTCGCGTCATCGACAGGGACGTCGGCGATCCACAGGGCCGAGGCCATGCTTCGGAACGCCCTGTACGGCGTCGCCGTTGCGAAGGCGATCGGCAAGAAGAAGCCGACCGTCGGCGTTCTCAACGTCGAAGGTGCGCAGCTCGTTTTCCGGGCGCTCTCGCGGCTGAAGGAGAACGGGTACGAGATCGCCTTCGGCGCGAGCGTCCGCAAGGACGGCGGCGCGGTGCTTCGCGGAAACGACATTCTCGCCGGCGCGGTCGATGTCTGCGTCAACGACACCCTTACCGGGAACGTTCTCATGAAGATGTTCTCGTCATATGCGACCGGGGGATCGTTCGAAGCGCTCGGATGGGGGTACGGTCCCTCCTGCGGAGAGGGATGGTCGAAGGTCATTTCGATCATCTCGCGCGCTTCCGGGGCTCCGGTCATCGCGAATGCGATTGCCTTCACGGCGGAGGCCGTGCGCGGCGACCTTCCCGCCTGCGTCGCCCGGGAACTTGAGGCCGCCAAAAAAGCCGGGCTCGACGAAGTCATCTCCGATCTGGCTCCGAAAACGGTTGCGACGGAAGAAAAAATCACGCCGCCTCCCGCGGAGCCGACGGACGACGAGATTCACGGGGTTGACGTCCTTTCGATCGAGGACGCGGTTCGGGTGCTCTGGAAGGAAAAAATCTACGCGGAATCGGCCATGGGATGCACGGGCCCAGTTGTCAAGCTCGCGGCGCGGAACGTCGAAGCGGCGAAGATAATTCTCAAGAAAAGCGGCTATATCTAGATACCGGCAAATGCGGCGGGGGTCTTCTCCCGCCGCATTTGCATAAGGAACGGCCGTATTGTGATAGAATGTCCAAAGTGCGTTGGAAAATAGAGAACGATCAGAAGGAGGTGAATTTCCGGGGACTAGAAAATAATAGGAAGCGGTTTTATCTTTTCTGTGTGTCGAGAACCGCTCGAAATGCCTGAAGATGGTGTTATCGAAAAGGGGGAAGCATCCTCCGGGTTTTTTGTCCGGAGGAATCAGTTCAGAAAAGATAAGGGGGAATCGCATCAATGGATCAATTTATGAAAATTAACAATATGGTGAACGGCATCGTCTGGGGACCCTGGATGCTGACGCTTCTCGTCGGCACCGGCGTGTACCTTACGCTCATTCTCGGCCTTCCGCAGATCCGCTATTTTGGTCTCATGTTCAAGGAAGTTTTCGGAAATCTCGGCAAGAAAAAGGAAGGCGAGGGATCGATTTCTTCCTTCGCGGCACTTTCCACCGCTCTCGCGGCGACGGTCGGAACCGGCAATATCGCCGGCGTAGCGACGGCCCTGCACCTCGGCGGCCCCGGCGCGCTCTTCTGGATGCTGGTTTCGGCCGTATTCGGCATGACGACAAAGATGTGCGAAGTCGTGCTCGCTGTCCGGTTCCGTGAGAAAGACGAAAGCGGCAACTGGCGCGGCGGCACCATGTACATCCTCGACAAGGGCGCGCATCAGAAGTGGCTTGCGTGGCTCTTCGCCCTCTTCGCGTTCCTCGCCTCCTTCGGCATCGGCTGCGCGGTCCAGGCGAACTCCACCGCGGAAGGCTTCAACATGGGCTTCGGCATTCCGAACATCTACACGGGAGTCGTCGTGGCCGTTCTGACCGCTCTCGTGATCTGGGGCGGACTGAAGCGGATTTCCGATGTCACCACCTACCTCGTTCCGTTCATGGCGATCTTCTACATCGTCGGCGGCGTCATCGTCATCTCTGCGCACGCTTCCGCCGTCCCGCTGGCGATCAGCAACGCCGTCAAGTACGCCTTCTCCGATCCCATGGCCCTTCCGGGAGCCATCGCCGGCTGGAGCGTCAAGGTCGCCCTGACGAAGGGCATCGCGCGCGGCGTCTTCTCGAACGAAGCGGGCCTCGGCTCCGCGCCCATGGTCCACGCGACCGCGGTTGTGGATCACCCGATGCGCCAGGGAATGTACGGTCTGTTCGAGGTCTTCACCGATACTATCGTCATCTGCTCCCTGACCGCCATCGCGATTCTCACGAGCGGCGTTCTCACCGGACAGCCCGAACTCTCCGGCGCCAAGCTTTCCCTCGCGGCCTTCCAGTCGGTCCTCGGCGGCACCGGAACGATGATCCTCTCCGTCGGTCTCGCGCTGTTCGCCTTCTCGACGATTCTCGGCTGGTACTGGTACGGTGAAACGGCTGCCGTATACATTTTCGGCCTGAGAATTATCCCCGTCATGAAACTGCTCTGGATCGTGTTCATCATCCTCGGCGCGTCCGGCGGCGACATCCTCGGAAACGGCGCGCAGTTCCTTTCGCACATCTGGGACCTTGCGGATACGCTGAACGGCCTTATGGCGATTCCGAACCTGATCGCGCTTCTTCTGCTCTCCGGGGAACTGCGCCGTCTGGTCACGGATTTCGACGAACAGCGCCGTTCCGGCAAGCTGAAGATCTAGCGCGACGTAGCGAACACTCCTCTTCCCGTTTTGAAGCGTTTCCCTGGGAAGAGATGACATCTGCCCTTGAGCTGCGCGGGTAGGAGAAGGGGGCGGAGGGCGACCTTCGCCCCTTTCATTGTGCAAGGAGGATAATTATGACGTTTCGGCCAACGCGTATGGAAGTCAATTTGTCGAACATAAAGGCCAATTTCTCCGCGATCCGGGCGTTTATCGGTCCGAAGCCGCAACTATTCGCCGTCATCAAGGCGGACGCGTACGGCCACGGGGCCGTTCGTGTCGCGCGGGCGCTTCTTGAGGCGGGGTGCGGGCGTTTCGCCGTCGCGACTCCCGATGAGGCGATCGAACTGAGGGATGCAGGCATCGGCGAGCCGGTTCTTGTCCTGGGGTCGTCGCCGTATGACGTTGCGGGGGAGTATGTCCGGCGCGACATCACCGCCGCCTGTACCGATGTCGTTTTCGCCCGGGCTTTGAGCGCGGCGGCCGTATCGCAGGGGAAGAACGCGATAATCCATGTCAAGGTTGATACGGGAATGGGGCGGATCGGCTTTCTTCCGGAAGAAATTCCGTCCGTCGCCGATGAACTTCTGGCGTTGCCCGGGATCCGCATTGAGGGGCTGTTCACGCACTTCGCGACGGCCGACGAGTCGCGGCTCGAGTACACCGGAAGCCAATTCAAACGATATATTCAGGCGCTCGCCTCGATCGAGGCCAAGGGCGTGCGCATACCGATCCGGCACGTGTGCAACAGCGCGGGGATACTGACGTCGAAGGACACGCCGGACAGATACCTCGACGCGGTCCGGCCGGGGATCATCCTGTACGGGATGTGGCCGTCGGGCGAGTGCATCCGTCCGATCGAACTGAAGCCGACGTTCGAGGTCAAGACTGCGATCGCCGTTGTCCGGGAGTTGCCCGCGCATAGCGGCGTCGGATACGGTCTGCGGTACATGACGCGCGGGAACGAGCGCATCGCGGTTTTGCCGGTCGGCTATGCGGACGGGTATTCGCGCGCGCTTTCGATGAAAATCGATGTCCTTGTCAGGGGGAAGCGCGTCCCGATGGCGGGAAACATCTGCATGGACCAGACCATGATCAACGTGACCGGCATGGACGTTCACGTCGGTGACGAGGTCGTTCTCGTCGGCCGCCAGGGAACGGACGAGATTACGCCGGAAGAGATCGCCGCCGTGCGGGGGACGATCAACTACGAGGTCCCCATAATGTTCCTGAAGCGGGTTCCCCGGGTCTATATCTGATTGTTCGGGCGGCGCATGCGGGCGGCATGGAGCCGCCCTTTTTTTCGCTCCCAAGGAATGGCGGCTTGCGGTGAAGAAAGGCTATAATACAGGACATTGTTCTTCAGGGAGGAGATTTGATCGATGAAGGAACAGATACCGCCGCTTCGCGATTTCCCGGTCGAAGCGCTGTCGGAGCAGCACGTCCGCGTCTACCGCGAAATTGCGAATCGTTGCCGGGGGCGCATTCTGACCATGACGGCCCGAGCGAAGAGCGGACACCCCGCCGGTTCCCTTTCCAGTCTCGAGATGACGCTGATGACCTATGCTGTAGCAAACGTCACTCCGGCAGGGTCTCCGGATAGGGATTATGTCGTCGTCAGTCACGGACATACCTCCCCCGCGACGTACGCGGTTCTCGGCGAACTCGGCTTCTTCGATCCGGAACAGGCGTCGGCGCACTTTCGCGCGTGCGGCAGTCCGTTCCAGGGGCATGTCGAGCGGTCCGTTCCCGGGATTGACTGGGGGAGCGGAAATCTCGGGCAGGGGTTATCCGCTGGCGTCGGCTACGCGCTGGCGCAAAGCCGACGCCGTTCTCCGGGGCGCGTCTATGTTCTCATGGGCGACGGGGAGCAGACGAAGGGACAGGTCGCCGAGGCGAGACGGCTGGCGAAGCGTTTCAACCTTTCCGGACTGACCGCGCTGGTCGATCTGAATCACATCCAGATCTCCGGAAGGACGGAGGACGTCATGCCTGCCGATATCCGCCGCCTCTGGGAAGCGGACGGCTGGTCCGTCCTCGAATGCGACGGCCATTCCCCCGAAGCGATCTATTTGTCGCTGCGGCAGGCTGTTTCCGATGAGAACCCGACGGTCATCCTGTGTCATACGCTGATGGGCAAGGGAGTGTCCTTTATGGAAGGCATTCCCGACTATCACGGAAAGGCCGCAAGCGTCGAGCTGTATCGCACGGGGATGAGCGAACTCGGACTCGACGCGGCGGAACTCGACCGCGCGATCGAGGAGCGGAAGCGGACTCCCGTCCACTTTCCGCATGCTCCGGTCATGCGACGGGAAATCGAAACCGGAACGCCCCGGACGTACGACGCCGCATCGGCGAGCGATAACCGCTCGGCCTTCGGCAAGGCGCTGGCCGACGTGGGAATTCTGAACTACGGCGTTCCGGGAAGGAGCCCCGTTCTCGTCTTCGACTGCGACCTGGCCGGATCCGTGAAAACCGACTCGTTCGCGAAGAATTGCCCCGAATGGTTCCTGCAGTGCGGCATCCAGGAACATGCGGTCGCAACGGCCGCGGGAGCGGCCTCGCTTGCGGGCGTGGCAGCCGTATGGGCCGATTTCGGCGTTTTCGGGCTCTCCGAAGCCTACAACCAGCAGCGGCTGAACGATATCAACGGCGCAGGCCTCAAGCTCGTCCTCACGCACGTCGGACTCGATGTCGGAGAGGACGGCATGACGCACCAGGCGATCGACTACGTCGGGCTTCTGCGGAACATGTTCGGCTGGAAGCTGGTCGTTCCGGCGGATCCCAACGAGACGGACCGCGCCGTCCGATGGGCCCTCGCCGAGCCGGGCAATGTCTGCATCGCGATGGGACGAAGCAAGGCGCCCGTGATCACGAAGAGAGAAGGCCTTCCGGTCTTCGCGGCCGACGGCGGTTTCCGATACGGGAAGGCGGCGCGGGTCCGCAGCGGTTCGGACGGCGCGATTCTGGCGCTCGGCGCCATGACGAACGTCGCGCTTCAGGTATCGGACGCCCTGCGCGAACAGGGCCGTTCGATAGCCGTTTACGGGATTTCGTCGCCTCTCGCCGTCGATGACGCGGCGCTTCGAGAGGCCGCGGCGACGGGACGGGTGCTCACCGTCGAGGATCACAACGTGCGAAGCGGCATGGGAAGCATCGTGAGCGCGCGCATGATGGAGCTTGGGCTTTCGTGCCGCGTCTCGAACGTCGGCGTTTCGCGGTATGGCGAATCCGGAGCGTCGCCCGACGTGTACGCGGCGATGGGGCTGGACGTCGCCGGAGTGTCCGGAGCGCTGCTTCGACTCTTCACGGAGTGACGCCGGCCGTTCTGCTGCACGTCTGCTGCGGCCCCGACGCGACCGTCCCACTTCCTGCGCTTGCGGAGGAAGGGTATCGGGTCGTCGGGTACTTCAACGGGAACAATATTCATCCGGAAGAGGAATATCTTCGACGACGCGGCGCGGTCGAAACGGTCTTCGCCGCCTGCGACGCCCCGATCCTCTTTCCGGACTATGAGCCCGCGTCCTGGGACAGTGCGGTCAGGGGATGCGAAGACGAGCCGGAAGGCGGAGCCAGGTGTTTGCGCTGCTTTCGGGAGCAGCTTTTCAAGGCCTCGCGGACGGCCGTATCCGAAGGGTGCGGATTCCTGTGCACGACACTGACGATCAGTCCGCACAAGGATCCGGATTGTATCAACGCGATCGGATCGGACGTCGCGCGTGCGGCGGGTATTATGTGGCTCTCGCGCGTTTTTCGTAAAAATGGCGGTTTCCTGAAATCGCTGGAATGCAGCAAACGATTGAAGCTGTACCGTCAGAGCTATTGCGGGTGCCGTTACAGCCTCAGGGGAGATGACGACCGGGAATGAAGGACAACGGGAATACGCTTGTCGGGAAGCTGCCGCCGAATCTTCTGGAGCGGGCGGTGTTTCGCCATCGCGGGGCGACGCTTCCGGAAGTTCTGGTCGGCCCGGGAGTCGGCGAGGATGCGTCGCTTATCCGTTGGGGAAACGCGCCGTTCCTTGCCGTTTCTTCCGATCCGATCGTCGGCGCGAGCAAAGGCGCGGGAAAGCTGCTCGTTCACATCAATGCGAACGACATCGCGTGCAAGGGCGGCGATCCGCTGTATTTCGTCGCGACCCTCATCATCCCCGCCGCGCTCGGAGTTGAATTCGTCGATTCCGTCATGTCGGAGATCTCGCAGGCGTGTTCGGACATCGGGGCGGCGGTCGTCGGAGGGCATACGGAGCTGACATCGAAATACGATCGCCCCGTACTCGTCGGCGCGATGATGGGGCCCACGTCGTTCTGTTACAGGGCTACGGACATCGTTCCGGGAGACGTCGTAATCGCAACCAAGCATGTAGCGCTCGAGGGCATGTCGATCCTCGCGCATGACCGCCCCGATCTTCTCGGTGCGATTCTTTCGGAAGAAGAGATCGCGGAGGTGCGTTCGTGGGCGTCGCAGATATCCGTTCTCAATGATGCTCGAGCCCTGCGCGACATCGCGCGCTTCATGCACGATCCGACTGAGGGGGGACTCTTTGGAGGACTGGCCGAGATCTGCCGTCTCTGTGAACTCGACGTCTCTCTGGATCGGGAACGCATCCCGCTTTCTCCCCTGACGGAACGTGTCCGCCGCGCGCTGGGCTTCGATGCGCACCACATGATTTCTTCCGGCGTGCTTGTCGCCGTGGCGCCGGCCGAACGCGAGGCGGAGGCCCTCGGACGTCTTTCCGAATCGGGAATTCCGGCGCAGACGATCGGACGCATGGTCCCGCAGGGGACGGGAACAAACCTTGGGGACGGAGAGGAGCTGTGGAGGATCATCGATCTTCCCTCCGCGCCTCACGGTCCCGTCGATGAAGGAGCGGCATGCCGATGAATCACGAAACGACATGGAATCGCGTGGCGTCCCTCCGCGAGCGGATGGGGCGACTCGGACTGGACGCGTTCGCGATGATTGTGGTCGAACGCTCGAACTGGGAGGGAGCGTATTACATCTCCGGGTTTCGCGGTTCAAGTTCGGGGATCGTCATTACGCAGAGCGACGCAGTTCTCGTCACGGACGGACGGTATGCGACGCAGTCGCGATCGCAGTCGCCCTTCGATGTCCGCCTTCAGGGACAGCGCTCCCTGACGGGCGCGGTCCGCGCCGTGCTTGCGGAAACGGGGGCGAGCCGGATCGGCTACGAATCCGAACGGATCAGCGTTCGCAAATTTGAAGAGTTGCGACTGGAGAACGCTTCCGTCGAGTGGGTTGACGCGAGCGATCTGCTTCCGTCCCTTCGCAGGAAGAAAGATGCGGGGGAAATCGCGCTCATCCGCAAGGCGGCCGATAGTGCGCGGGACGCGTATCGAACGGTTCTTTCCCGTGTTCACGAGGGAATGACCGAACTGGAGTTTTCGGCCGCGCTGGAATACGAGATCCGGTGCTGCGGCGCCGAGGGAGGGTGGGGCGACCACGGTTTCATTATCGCTTCGGGGCCGCGAAGCGCATTGCCTCACGGAATGGCGACCGGCAAACCTCTCGCGAAGGGGGACTGGGTGACCGTCGATTACGGCGCCCGGGTGGACGGATACGTATCCGATATCACGCGGAATTTTGCGATCGGCGAACCTCCTCCCAGAGTCAGGGAGATTGAAGATGTCCTCATACGGGCGCACGAGGCGGCCGCAGGGGCGATTCGTTCCGGAGTTTCCGGCCGTGAAGTCGACCTTGTCGCGCGAAAGGTCATTCAGGAAGCCGGGTATGGCGAATATTTCATCCATGGCCTGGGGCACGCCATCGGACTCGAGGTTCACGAGTCGCCGCGGCTCTCTCCGATATCCGCCGACATTTTGCAGGAAGGCGATGTGGTGACGGTGGAACCCGGGATCTACATCGAGGGATTCGGGGGATTGCGCATCGAAGACGATTACCTCGTCACCGCTTCCGGGGTCGAGCTGCTTACGGAGCATTTTGACCGGCGTCTGTCCGTGTTATAATACTTTTGTGGTTTCACGAACACGACGAACACTGCCGACGAGGGGGCGATTGGTATGAAGAAGTACGTTTGCACGGTATGCGGGTATGTCTACGATCCGGCCGAGGGAGATCCCGAAGCGGGAGTACAGCCGGGCACCCCTTTTGAAAGTCTGCCGGAGGAATGGGTCTGTCCTGTCTGCGCCGTCGGGAAGGATATGTTCGAACCGGAAGATTAGCATCCGAAGCACGAAGATGACTGTGAGAGGCCGCTCGCCGAGCGGCCTTTTTTCTTGACACCGTTCCGGGGCGGCGTATAATGACGATGGACTGGAACTTAAGTTTCGTATCGTTTGGAACATGTAATTAAATTCATGGAGGTGTCGTTGAGAATGAAGAAGATGGTGCTTGGGGTGTTTCTGCTCTGCGTCGCGCTTTCCGCATCGGTCGCCTGCGCCGCGGGATCGGCCCTGGATAATGACGTCCTGAAAGTCGGAACGGAATCGACGTTCCGGCCGTTCGAGTTCCGGAACGACAAAAATGAAATCGTCGGGTTCGATATCGACCTGATCAACGCCATCGGCGCGAAGCTCGGGAAAAAGATCGAAATCGTCGATACCGCATTCGATTCCCTGATCCCGTCCCTGCTCACGAACAAGATCGACATCATCGCGGCGGGCATGAGCGCGACGGAAGAGCGCGCGAAAAAAGTTTCGTTCTCCGAGACGTACTATTCCACGCCTGACGCTATCGTCGTGAAGACCGAAAACACGAACCTCAAGGCGACGAAGGATCTCGAGGGAAAAATCGGAACCGTGCAGACAGGGACCATCCAGGACAGCTTCCTGACCTCCGTGAAGGGCGTCAAGGAGATCAAGCGTTTCTCCAAGACTGACGACGCGCTTCTCGAAGTGCTTCTCGGACGCGCCGATTTCGCCGTCGTGGACAGTACGGTGACCGAGGACAACCTGAAGAACAACAAGAACTTCGTCGGGAAGCTCAAGGTGGCGTTCCTGGAGCAGATTTCAAAGACGGGAATGGCCCTTGCGATGAACAAAGAGGATACGAAACTCCAGGAAGCCGTCAACAAGGCGTTTGCCGAGCTCAAAAAAGAGGGGCTCTTCGAGAAACTCGGGAAAAAGTGGGAACTGGCTTCGGCGAAATAGAACCGTCGGTTGAAGGGCCGGAACCCGTTTCGCGGGCTCCGGCCCTTTTTTTGTCACAATCTATTGTTGTTTCGATTCGGAAAGAGACTTCAGAAGCGCCCCGGCGAAACGGATCAGGTCCGCGCTTGCACAACCGGAACTCTCGATCACCAGCGTTTTTTCGTCGGAAAGATCGATCGCAAGAGCCGTCCCGACGTAGGGGTAGTCCTCCAGAACGCCTTCGTATCCGAACACCCGGATCTTTTCATACGTCGCCCCGAAGCCGATGGGGAAGTCGGAACCCATGTGCGGACGTTTCGACGCATCGTTCGTCGACGATGAAGACGGCCCCTTCTTGAGATGAGGCCCGGAGCCGGCAAGCAGCTGAACGTCGATGCGCCGTACAGGAGAGAGCGCCTCGTAGCGCCACCGGATCCAGGATCCTTTATCCTTCGACGCCGGATCAATGGGAACGATCTGTTGCGGCGAGGACGTCCAGCCCGGGACATCGGGCGGTTGCGGCATCGCAAAAACCGGGGAGACGGAAAAAAGCACGGTGCAACAAAGCATTGAGCCGAGAAGCAGACGGCGCATCTCTACGACCTCCGTAGCGTTCGTTTTCGTCCATTCTACACCTCGCTGCAAAAGAGAGAATCCCGAGCACGGAGATTCGTGTTATTATCTGATTTTGAACGAAAAGGGCCGCGATTTCGGGCCTCATGCAGGAGGATATCCGGTGAAAAGCTTCTCTCTCAAAACATACGGGTGCCAGATGAATGTCTATGATGCGGATACGTTGCGGACGGCCCTTCTCCGTTCCGGCTGGGAAGAATCGGACGACGAGTCCGCATCGGTGATCATCTACACCGGATGCAGCATCCGCGACAAGGCGGAGCACAAGATTTGGAGCGACCTGGGGCGCCATGCGGAAACGTGGAAACGATCCGGGCGTCCCGTCGTGGCGGTTACGGGATGTATCGCCCAGAATATCGGAAAGGACATTCTCGGTCGGTTCCCGTGGGTTCGGGTCGTTTCCGGACCGCGGAGCATCGGTCTTCTGCCGGATGCTCTCGCTCAGGCCCTGTCCGGATCGGAGCGCATCGATCTTCGGGACCGGGACGCGAGGGCGTATCACGCGATCGGCGTTCCTCCCGAGGAGCGCGAGAACCGCTGGAAGGCGCACGTGACGATCGCTCACGGCTGCGACAATTTCTGCACCTACTGCATCGTCCCCTATGTTCGCGGCCGCTTTCTGTCGCGAGCGCCTCGGGAGATCCTCGACGAAATCCGCCGGCTCGTCGCAACGGGAGTCCGCGAGATCACGCTGCTCGGTCAGAACGTCAACAGCTACGGGTCCGACTTCTCCGACGGATACCGTTTCTCCGCTCTTCTCCGCGACGCGGCGTCCATCCCGGGCGTGGATCGCCTGCGCTTCGTGACGTCGCATCCGAAGGATTTCACGGCGGACATCTGCGACGCCATGGGCGACTGCGCGACAATCTGCCCGTCGATCAATCTGCCAATCCAGTCGGGCAGCGATCGAATTCTTGCACTCATGAACCGTTCGTACACCCTCGAGCGGTACACTGCGACGATTGAAATGATTCGGGACCGGTTTCCTGATGCGGGAGTGACGAGCGATCTGATCGTCGGCTTCCCCGGCGAGACGGAGGAGGATTTCAACGCCTCCGTGGATGCGTTGCGCCGGTTTCGCTTCGATCTGGTCCATACGGCCGCGTATTCTCCCCGTTCCGGCACCGTCGCGGCGACGATGGACGGGCAGCTTCCGGAGGAAGAAAAGAACAGGCGGTTGAATTACGTCAACGATCTCCAGCGCGGGATAGCGCTCGAGATCAACAAAAGCCTTGTGGGGAAGCGATTTTCGATCCTTCTGGACGGCTTCGCTCCCAGGGGAGAGGACACGCTCCAGGGGCGAACCGACACGGACAAGGTGGTCCTCCTGCGCGGAGGACGGCGCGACGATCTTGGGCGTTTCGCGCTCGTCGAAATTTCGGAAGCGGATCACTGGTGTCTGCACGGGAGTCTTGTCCGTTTTCTCGATTGACGCAGGAGGGGTTCGCGTGGGGTGGAATGAGGAGACGAAGAAAAGTCTGACCTTTCTGGCTGCGGGCGTTCTCTGCCTTGTCGCGGCCGGGTTTCTGCTCGTCACCTTCTCGGGACGATGGAAGAGCCCCCCGTCCGGCATGGTTGCGGGGCCGGCCCTTTCGATGAAACAGACCGAGATCCCTGCTCCCGTTCCCGAACCGACGCATACGCCGCCCGCGGAATGGGTCCTGTACGTCACGGGTGCGGTGCGGTCGCCCGGAGTGTACCGGCTGCCTCCCGGCGCGCGAGCCTACCAGCTTGTCGAGAGAGCGGGAGGACTCCGCCCGGATGCGGATTCCGTTTCGATCAATCTGGCCATGCCGTTGGGCGACGGGATGCACGTTCATGTTCCCGCCGCGCTGTCCGTCGTGAAAGGGGCGAACCCTC
>CAZVUT010000042.1:3784-18416 GCA_964630155.1 uncultured Synergistaceae bacterium | reverse complement strand
CGCACCGGAAACAGCACCCGCGACAAAGAAAACGAAGAAAAGGGGGAATGGCTCTTGAAGTGTCTCGAACCGTTCGTTCTGAAAGGCCTCGAAATCCGCAACCGGATCGTCATGCCGCCGATGTGCATGTACTGCACGCGGGACGGCATGGCGACCGACTTCCACCTCGCGCACTACGGCGCCCGGGCGCTCGGCGGAACCGGCCTCATCATTGTCGAGGCCACGGGCATCCTTCCCGAGGGACGGATCACCGACCGTTGCCTCGGTCTGTGGGACGACCGCCAGATCGAACCGATGCGCCGCATCGTCGACCTGTGCCGCTCGTACGGCGCGACGATCGGCATCCAGCTGATCCACGCGGGACGCAAATGCACGGCCGAAGAGGCCCCGACAATCTACGCCCCGAGTCCCCTCCGCTACAACGACGAATCGAGACTCCCCGAGGAGCTGACGCCCGAGGGCATCCGCCGCGTGGTCGACGCGTTCGCGGAGGCCGCGTCGCGCGCGGACCGCGCAGGCTTCGACATCGTCGAGATCCACGCGGCCCACGGCTACCTGCTCAACCAGTTCCTGTCGCCCGTCACGAACCGGCGGACCGATAGGTACGGCGGCAGCACCGAAAACCGCGCACGACTGCTCGTCGAGGTCGCTCGCGCCGTTCGGGACGCGCTTCCCTCCAGCAAGCCGCTTCAGGTCCGCGTCTCGGCGGTCGATCACGCGCCCGGCGGGCTCGACGTCGCCGAGACGTGCCGCCTGCTGCATCACGTGAAATCGCTCGTCGACTGTGTCCACGTGAGTTCCGGCGGCCTGACGCCGCTGCCCCCGAAGTTCTTCCCGGGCTACCAGGTTCCCTATTCCGAAGAGATCCGTCGCACGATCGGGCTTCCGACGATCGCGGTCGGCCTCATCACGGAACCCGAGCTGATCGAGGAGATCCTCCTGAACGGACGCGCCGACATGGTCGCCATAGGCCGCGGTTTGCTCCGCAACCCTTTCCTCGCGCTCGATCTCGCGAAGAGGACCGGCTCGCCGTACGCGGGACCGGAACAGTACAAACGAGCGTTCATGTAGGGACCGCCGCGCGCGGAAACGGCCCGCCGATTCCAGCCGGCGGGCCGTTTCATTCCCAGTCGGTCGGCGTGCGACTTCGGAACCGGACACGGACCTCCCGGAAGACGCGTCACGCAAACCCGAGAAACACGGCAAGGGCCCGCGTCACCGCAAGAATATCCGTATCGCCTAGATGGCCGAAGGGGGCCCCGGTCTTCCCGCGGGAAACCGTCATCGCCTTGTCGACCATGACCTGGGACGTCGTCGACAGCCCGTTTTCCGCGCTCGGTTCGACGGTGATTCGAAATATCGGCGTTTCCCGAAGATCGCTGGTGACCGGAAGAATCGTAACCGAAGGATGTTCGTCAAAAAGATCCGACTGAATCACGAGCGCGGGGCGGGGTTTTCCGTAATCTCCCTGCAGAGCGACGGTCACGAGATCTCCGCGCTTCATTCCCATCCCTCGATATCCGACGCTTCCCCGATGAACTCCAGAGTCTCCCGTTCCAGAGGATCCTGATGCAACAGCCGTGATTGCCGGCGGCACTCCTCCGCAAACCCGGCCCGTCTCGTATCGGGAACCCAGATCTGTATGGGACGCATGCCTTCGGAGAGAAGCCCCTGCCGGTGCTTCCGCACCCTTTCCTTTGCCGACATGACCATGCGCTCACCTCCCGCAGGTTACATGAAACGATACGGGATCGGGCGGAATTCGTCAATAGACGGCGAATTCCGGCTTCGTCATCTGGCGTCAAGCCGCGACCGGGACGTCCGTCCGCAACCCCTTCCTCGCGCTCGACCTCGCGAAGAGGACCGGCTCGCCGTACGCGGGACCGGAACAGTACAAGCGAGCGTTCATGTAGGGCCGGGTCCGTCGCCCGAAACCCGGGCGGCGGGCTCTTTCCTTCCGTCGACGAAATAGGCGCTTTACAACGTTTCTTCACTACGGTATCATTTTCCATGGCACTTCCGTTTCGGATTCATGTACCTCCCCCCCCCTTTTGTTCGATGCAGTTGTTGATATAAAGCTCCACAAAATAAGGAGGAGAGATACGGGATGAGAAGGTTCTCAGGAGTGTTTTGTGCAGTTGCGCTGCTGTTGGTGCTGGGATCGGCCGCATTCGCCGCGCCGAAGATCGGAATCATGACGGGCACCGTTTCCCAGGGCGAAGAGGAATACCGGGCCGGCGAAGAGCTGGTCGCGAAGTTCGGCAAAGACCGCGTCATTCACGTCACCTACCCCGACAAGTTCATGGACGAACAGGAAACGACAATCTCCCAGGTCATGAGCATGGCGTCCGATCCGGATGTCAAGGCGATCGTCATCTGCCAGGGAGTCCCCGGAACCGCAGCAGCGATCAAGAAGGTTCGGGAAGTCCGCGACGACATTCTCTTCATCGTCGGCACGGTCCACGAGGAACCGTTCATGATGGCGAATACGTCCGACATCCTCTTCGAGATCGACCAGCCCTCACGCGGAACGTCGATCATCGAGAAGGCGAAGGAAATGGGAGCGAAGACGTTCATTCACTACTCCTTCCCGCGTCACATGAGCTATCCGCTGCTTGCGAAACGCCGCGAGATCATGGAAGAGACATGCAAGAAGATCGGTCTCGAGTTCGTCTTCGTCAACGCCCCGGATCCCACCGGTGAAGGCGGCGTCGCCGGAGCGCAGCAGTTCATCCTCGAGGATGCGCCCCGCCAGATCTCGAAGTACGGTCCGGACACAGCGTTCTTCAGCACAAACTGTTCGATGCAGGAGCCGCTCATCAAATCGGTCGTCAAGGGAAAGGCCATCTATCCCGAGCAGTGCTGCCCGAGCCCCTTCCACGCTCTTCCGAACGCGCTCGGTCTCAAGGTCGAAAACAAGGGTGACGTGCCCTACATCCTGAAGGCCATCGAGACGAAGGTCGCCGAACTCGGCATGAACGGCCGCATCGCCACCTGGACGGCCCCTGTCACGATGAACTTCATTCGTGCGGGCGGCGAGTACGCTATGGACTACGCGGACGGCAAATTCACGAACAAGCAGGACATCGCGAGGGCGAAGGCGGCTCTCGAGAAGGTCGCCGGCAAGGTCAGGATCCGCCCCTACGACGAGCAGAAGGCCCCGAATTTCCTCATGGTCGTCGGCGAATCCATCATCTTCGGGAAAAAATAGTCCGGAGACAATGGAACGGTACAGGGCTGTCTCGAGGGGCAGCCCTGTTTTTTTACCGAAAGGGGGCTCGCGTGTGACGGAAACGGCGCGACTCGAAATGAAGGGCATCGGCAAGGAGTATTACGGCAACAGGGTGCTGAAGGACGTATCCTTCAGCCTTGGCCCCGGACGGACGCTCTCGCTCGTCGGCGAGAACGGGGCCGGAAAGTCCACGCTCATGAACATCCTTTTCGGAATGCCCGTCATCCACGCGACGGGCGGATTTGAAGGGGCCGTTCTTCTCGACGGGGAACAGGTTTCGATCGCGTCTCCCGAAGAGGCGATGCGGCTCGGCATCGGCATGGTCCACCAGGAATTCATGCTGCTTCCGGGATTCACGATCACCGAGAATATCAAGCTCAACCGCGAGATCACGCGGGAAAACGCTTTGAGCCGCGTCTTCGGAGCTTCGCTCCGGTGGCTCGACATGCCGGCGATGAGGGCCGACGCGCGAGCGTCGATGGATACGATCGGCCTCGGAATCGACGAGGTGCTTCCCGTCAGGGGGCTTCCCGTAGGACACATGCAGTTCGTCGAAATCGCCCGCGAACTCGACAAGAAGAATATCCGCCTGCTCGTTCTCGACGAACCGACCGCCGTCCTCACGGAAAGCGACGCGGAGCGGCTCCTCGATGCGATCAGACTGCTGAACTCCCGCGGAATCTCGATCCTCTTCATCAGCCACCGTCTCGACGAGGTCATGAGCGTGTCCGACACGATAGTCATCCTCAGGGACGGCGAGCGCGTCGCGGAGATGCGTCCGTCGGAGACCACGATCGAACGCGTCGCCGAACTCATGGTCGGCCGGAAGATCGAAACCGGGGAGATCCACGGGCGTCCCGCGTCCGAAATACCGGACGACGTCATTCTCGAGATCCGCGACCTGTCCGTCTCGATGCCCGGCGAGGCCGTAAAGGGCGTGTCGATCGACGTCAGGAAGGGCGAGATTCTCGGACTCGGCGGACTCGCGGGGCAGGGAAAGATCGGGATCGCCAACGGAATTATGGGCCTCTATCCGGCCGGCGGGGAGGTCATGAAGAACGGCGTTCGCGCCCCTCTCAACGACGCCCGATCCGCGCTGAAGAACGGCATGGCGTTCGTATCGGAAGACCGCCGCGGCACGGGGCTCCTGCTCGACGAAGCGATCGAGTTCAATATCGTCGCGACGGCGACGCAGATACAGGGGAAATTCTTGACTTCCGGGCGGATCCCGATCCTCGACGCACGGGCGATGACCGCATACGCGAAGTCGATGATCGACGAGCTCGACATCCGGTGCACCGGCCCCTCCCAGCTCTCGAGGCGCCTCTCCGGAGGAAACCAGCAGAAGGTCTGTATCGCCCGGGCCATCACGCTCGAGCCAGACCTTCTCTTCGTCTCGGAGCCGACAAGGGGAATCGACATCGGCGCGAAGAAGCGAATTCTCGACCATCTCGTGGAGCTCAACCGGAAACACGGTCTGACGATCGTGATGACGTCGTCGGAGCTCGCGGAACTCAGGACGATCTGCGACCGGATCGCCATCGTCTACCAGGGCCGTCTCGAGGGCGTCCTGCTTCCGACCGACAGCGACCGCGATTTCGGCCTCATGATGGCCGGAGAATACCGCAAGGTCCGCGAAAAGGAGGCCGTCTGACATGAACGGAGATCTGCTGCAACGCGCCGGAATCCCGCGGCTCATCATCTCGCTCTTCCTCGCGTTTCTCGTCGCGATGGCCTTCGCGTATCACCTTCCGATGGGGCAGATATTCAGCGCGATGCTGACGCGGTTCGGCATGAACGCGCTCCTCGTCCTCGCAATGATTCCGACGATCCGCGCCGGAGCGGGGCCGAACTTCGGGCTCCCGTTCGGAATCATCTGCGGCCTCATCGGGACGACGCTCGCGATCGAGCTCGACCTCCGGGGCTTTCCGGCGCTCATCGTCGCGATCCTCGTTTCGATCCCGCTCGGGGCGGTCGCGGGGTGGCTCTACGGGCTGCTGCTCAACCGCGTGAAGGGGCAGGAAATGACCGTCGGAACGTACATGGGCTTTTCGATCGTCTCCCTGATGTGCATCTTCTGGCTGGTCGCGCCGTACAAAAGCCCGGAGATGATCTGGCCCTACGGAGGCGAAGGGCTCCGGGTCACCGTCGTCCTCGACGGGCGCATGGAACAGCTTCTCGACCGGCTCTGGAGCTTCACGATCGGCGATGTGACGGTTCCGACGGGGCTCCTGGTCGTCACGGCGATCTGTTGCGTTGCGCTCTGGTTCTTCCTGCGGACCCGGACGGGGCTCGCGATGTCGATCGTCGGCGCGAATCCGCGCTTCGCGGAGTCATCGGGGCTCGACGTCAACACATACCGTCTGATCGCCTCGATCGTATCGTGCGCGATGGGAGCGGCGGGAATCGTCATCTACTCCCAGAGCTACGGATTCATCCAGCTCTACCAGGCGCCCCTCTACATGGCGCTCTACTCGGTCTCGGCGATCCTCATCGGCGGCGCGTCGCTCCATCGAGCGACAATCCCGCAGGCGCTCATCGGGACGTTCCTGTTCAACGCGCTCCTCGTCATCGCGCTGCCGGTCGCGAACGTCGCGATGGACAGCGACATCTCGGAGATCATGCGCGTGATCATCAGCAACGGCATCATCCTCTACGCGCTCACGAGGCGCGAGGTCGGAGGCGACGCCCGATGAAAATCATCCAGAAGAACATCGTCCCCATCGTCTTCCTGATCCTGTGCGCCATCGGCTTCCACTACTCGAGGCTGTCGTGGGCGTTCTTCGCGAGCGATCTCGTGACACGGCTCGCGCGAAACTCCTTCCTCGTCATCTCGCTCATCATCCCGGTTCTCGCGGGAATGGGGCTCAATTTCGGCATCGTTCTCGGCGCAATGGCGGGGCAGTTCGCGGCGTTCTTCACGGTCGTGTACTCCATGACCGGCCTCGCCGGCTTCGCGGCCGCGTGCGCCATCTCCGTCCCGTTCGCGGTGCTCTTCGGCTGGCTCACGGGAATCGTCTTCAACAGGGCCAAAGGCAAGGAGATGATCACCGGGCTCATCCTGGGCTTCTTCGCCAACGGACTCTACCAGCTCGTCTGCCTCATCTTCATCGGGCGGTTCATCCCGATCTCCGACCGTTCGCTCCTTCTCCCGTCCGGGGTGGGCTTCGTGAACACGATCGACCTGAACATCTGGCAATACGCGCTCGACAAATTCTACGTCCTCAGATTGAAGGGGATCGACATCCCCGTCCTGAAATACCTCAACAACATCGGCCTGCCCGTTCTCACGCTCTTCATCGTCGCCCTCCTCTGCGCGGCAGTTTACCTTCTCTTCAGAACCAAGCTCGGACAGGACTTCCGGGCCGTCGGACAGAACCGACACATCGCGGAGATCGCGGGAATCAGGGTCGATCGCGTCCGGATCATCGCGGTCATCTTCTCGACCGTCCTCGCCGCGTGGGGGCAGCTGATTTTCCTTCAGAACATCGGCAACGTCCAGGTCTACGGATCGCACATCCAGGTGGGAACTTTCGCGGTCGCGGCCCTTCTCATCGGCGGCGCGACCGTCTCGAAGGCGACGATCGGACAGGCGCTTCTCGGAACCGTGCTCTTCCACGCGCTCTTCATCGTCTCGCCGCTCGCGGGGAAGAACATCATGGGAAGCGCGCAGGTCGGAGAGTACTTCAGGGTCTTCATCGCCTACGGCGTCATCGGCATCGCCCTCGCGCTCCACGCCTGGCAGCGGCTGGTCAAAAAGGCGTAACGATCCTCACGCGACGAAGAGCCCGCCTCTCCTGACGGAGACGCGGGCTCTTCGTCATCCGGCGTCAAGCCGCGCGAGGAACGCTCCGACGACCTCCGCGTACCGGACGGGCTCGTCGAGCGGGATCTGGTGCCCCGACGCCGCGAACGAGACGACCGAAACGCGCGGCAGGGACGCCTCGTAGACGGCCGCGACGCGGTCGTCCACCTTCGCCGCGACCGGGACGTCCGTCCGCATCCCCCGCAGCACGAGAACGGGGCATGCGATTCGTCCGAGGTCGGGGGTGAAGTCCCGGTGCGTCGAGGTCTCGAACCCTTCGGCTGCGCAAAGCCGGAAGAAGTTCAGGACCGGTTCGCCCCGGAAGGAGATCGACGACCGCTGCGCGGCGCTCCCCTTCGGCCAGACATTGTGGACCGGAGGCTGGTCGACGAGGATAAGCCCCGCGACGCGCTCCGGATGACGCAACGTGTATTCGAGCGCGTACGCCCCGCCGCGCGAATACCCCAGCAGGCAGAAGCTCCCGGGAAAGGCCGCGTCCACGACACACTCCAGATCCCCGACGTGGTCGTCGAGATCGTACCCGCGTTCGGGCGTATCGCTCGCTCCCCGCCCGCGGTAGCTCAACGACAGGCCGCGCCGCCCGAGACGCGCGAACAGGTCCGCGGCCATCTCCGCGGGCTCCCAGAATCCGGGCGAGACGACGAGCGGAACGAGTCCCGGCTCCGGGGCCCCCCAGCAAATCGCGTGCAGACGGACCCCGCCGTGGGTCGCAACAATATCCCGACGCAAGGCGCCCCCTCCTTTCGCGGTATTCCCGTTGCGGAGCGAATTTCTCCGTCGAAAAAGGCGCCCCCGTGTCGGAGGCGCCCGTCACATTCGTTTTTGCTTTTTCGGGAGGCGTCACCGTCCCGCGAAGCTGTTGGCGAACCTACGCAGCTTGAGCGCCAGCAGCACGCGAAGAACGCCGAAAAAGATCGCGTAGACGGCGATGATCCAGAGGATTGCGATCGCTCCCGCTCCGGGTCGGGCCATCAGGATGTATCCGAAGAAGACGGATGCGGCGCCGGAGAGAATGAGCATCCACTCGCCCTCGATTTCCCGTCGCAGACGGATCGCGGACACGATCTCGAGGACTCCCGAGCATATCGCCCAGACCGCGATGTAGAACAGCAGCGCGAGCGCGGTGATTCCGGGCGCCATGAACGCCAGAAGTCCCGCGCCGACGCCGACGAGACCGCCGAAAAACAGGACCCACCAATGTTCGTGATCCTGGCGTCCCGAAAGGGCCGTCCAGACGCCGAGCGCGCCGTCCGACAACGTGTAGACGCCGAAAAGCATCACGAGCGACGCAAGCGAAATCCCGGGCTGGAACAATGTCAGGATTCCGAAGAGTATCGCGACGACGCCCCGGAGCAAGACGAACCGCCAGCTTCGGGAAAGGATCGTGGTCAGTCGGTTCTGCGGCATATTCATACTACTACTCCTCCTTCGGATTGAGGCGAACAGGATGTGAGCGCGCTACGGTTCCGCTGCGGTTCCAACGTGACATTTCCACTGGTAAAAGACTACTCCGAACGGCCCTTTCTGTAAAGGCGCGCGAACGCCCCGGCGTCGACCGGCCGGGAAATACTGTTGCCAACACCCTCGACACACCACTAGAATGAACGCATGAAAAAATCCGAAAGAACCGACGACCCATCGAATACCGCGCGTTTTCCCGAACTGCGCACCGAACGGCTTTTTCTGCGGGAACTCCGCCGCGCCGACGCCCCCACGCTTCTGGAGGTCTGGTCGAACCCCGACGTGACGGAGTTTCTCACGATGGACCCGTTCGCTTCCCTGGATCAGGCGGAGGAAATGATCGCGTTTCTGCGGACCCTGTACGGCGAGGGAACCGGATGCCGCTGGACGATTACGGACGCGCGGACGGAACGCATCCTGGGAACCTGCGGCTTTCACAACCTCTCAACGGAGCACCGGAGGGCCGAGATGGGCTATGAACTCGGTCTGCCGCACCAACGCCTGGGGTACATGACGGAGGCGATCACCGCCATCCTCTCCTTCGGCTTCGGCGACATGGGGTTCAACCGCGTTGAGGCCTTCGTCACGGTAGGAAACATCCCCTCCCGGAAATTCCTGGAGCATCTCGGATTTTTGCTCGACGGAACGCTCCGCGACTACGAGTTCGCCCGGGGGCGTTTCATGGACCAGTGGTGTCTTTCGCTGCTCGCGCGGGAGTGGCTGAATCGCTGAAGCCGCGCCGCTAGGTTCCGCAAGGGCCGGAAGCGCCGTCGCCCCGGCGGGGTGGGAAAAACCACCCCTCGAAGCGCACCGGGGGGTGAGGATCCGCCGGTCGTTTTCTGCTACCCTGCGATCCGGGGACGATTCGCCGTTTTGCGTGACTTCTTCCGCTTGACTGAATCCCCACTCTTTGGTTTCATTGTTCCGTACGAGTCCGTTTTTTTTGAACTGTTCTGTTGTGTCGGCAATACGGGCATTGCGGAGACATTCCGGAAATATGTCAGGATGTCGTGCTCTTCGGATGAAGGGGAGGGAAGAGGATGGGCATATTCGATCGAATGACGGACATCTTCAAATCGAACGTGAACGACGCTCTGGACCGGATGGAAGACCCTGAGAAGATGCTCAAGAACATGATCATCGAAATGGAGGAAGCGCTTACGAAGGCGACCTCCGCTCTTGCGAAGGCCATCGCGAACGAACAGAACCTCCGCAAGCAGCAGGGACTCGCGCAACAGCAGGCGACCCAGTGGGAGGACAAGGCCGCGCTCGCGATGAAGGCGGGAAACGCGGACCTCGCGAAGCAGGCCCTGTCGAAGAAGATCACGTACGACGGACAGGCCCGCCAATACGACGGAATGATCACTCAGGCGACGGGAACGACGCAGTCCCTCCGCTCCCAGCTCGACGCCCTGAAGTCGAAGCTCGACGAGGCGCGCATGAAGCAGTCCACGCTGATCGCGCGCGCCCAGGTCGCGAAGACGCAAAAGGAGTTCTCCACCGCGATGGGAACGGCCGTCGGAAACGGCGCCTTCGCCAAGTTCGACAAGATGGAGAAGAAGATCGAGGGGATGGAGGCCGAAGCCCAGGCGTTCTCCGAAGTCTCGGGAGCCGCGCCGGCGGACGATCCCTTCGCCGCGCTCGAAAAGAATCAGCAGGTCGATGACGAACTCGCGAAGCTCATGGCGAAGATGGGACAGGGAGGCGGTTCCGGTGCGTAAGTTTCCTCTGCTGAAAGACGGCGTCAATGCGACGCTGCTCACGAAGACCCGCAACACCGTGGCCGATTACCTCATGGACTTCTTCGATGCGGAGGATCTGGTCCGCGTCGACGACCTCTTCTCGTTCTCGTTCGGAAGCGCCACGGTCCAGGTGACCGTCACCCCGTGGCATTCCGAGGACGTTCTGGTGCGGGTGTTCGCGTATCTCGCGGAGGATCTCGATCCCGTCACCGTGGCTCCGGCGCTCATGAAGCTGAACGCGGAGACGCCCATGGGAGCCTTCAGCCTCGTTTTCGACAACACCGTCATGTTTTCCTGCGCCCTGCCCGGCGCGCATCTGGACAAGAGCGAACTGCTCGCTGCGATCCAGACCGTGGCCGTCTATGCGGATCAGTACGACGACATCCTGAAGGAAAGGAGACTGTGACATGAGCGCTTTGTCAATGGGCATCGGAGCCGCCATCGCACTCGGAGGCGCGTATCTCGCGTTCGTCCAGAAGAAGAAGTCGGAAGGACAGGTAACCGAACTCAAATTCTCGAAAAACTCGACGCTTCCGGATATCAACAGCGCGTGGAAGAGCGTCGCGGAGCAGGGACTCGGTTACCGCGACTTCATCGAGACGACCGGAAAGGCCGTCACCGACGGCCAGCTTCTCTCCCCGCACGGGAAGATCCCGTGCGCCTATTTCACGGCGACGGTCGTCCGGGAGTTTGAAAAGGACGAGATGGTGAAAGACGACAAGGGGGTCGTCCAGCGAAAGACCACCAGGGGCTCGGAAACCGTCTCGAGCCAGAACAGCCCGACGCCGCTCTATGTGGAGGACGGCGGCGTCCGCGTTCCGATCGATCTCGACGGCGCGTCGATCGACCTGAAGGACGGCGCAAACCGCTTCGAGCCGTACGAGTCGAACCGCGCCTACTCGTTCTGGGGCGTCTCCTTCACCGTCCCGCAGGGAACCCGGACGCTCGGCTTCCGCTACGCGGAGAAAATCATTCCGCTCGGACACCCCCTCTACATCGCGGGCGAAGTCCGGGAATCCGCGGGAAACCTGCATATCGGGAAGCCTTCCGAAAAGGGCAAACCCTTCATCGTCTCGGTCAAGTCCGAGGAAGAAGTCGTGAAGAGCCGGGAATCCGGCGCGAAGGCCCAGCTCTGGTTCGGAATTGCGCTGATCGTTGTCGGCATAGCGGTGGCTGTATTCGTCAAGTAGCTTAAAACACCGGCGTCAACAAAGGAGGTCAACGGGACATGAACGGAAAGCGTATGGTTCTCTGTCTTGCAGCTCTGGCGCTCCTTCTGGCGGGAACGGCCTTCGCGGCCGACCCGAAGTACGACAAGAGCAGCTACTTCGGTCCGAAAATGAATTACGGCGTGACGGACGAGTTTCTCGCGCTGGCGCGCGCGGACGAGTCCCTGAAGACGAAGCCGCTGCGCCTCTACGACATCTCGGACGCGGATCTCGCAAAGGCCGCCGCGCTCGCGGACATCGTGACCGGGCTCGAAATCGAGTCCGGCAAGGGGATCACCGATCTGTCGCCCGTCGCGAAATTCAAGAACCTGACCTACCTGAAGCTCGACAATCTCAAGTCGGTGAAGACGCTCGCACCGCTCGCCGCGCTCACGAAGCTGACGAAGCTTCACGTCCGCCAGGTCGAATATCCGGACCTCGCCTTCCTCGCGCCCATGAACGACCTCACGGAACTCGTGTTCTTCATGCAGCCCAAGGGCATCACGGACATCACCCCGCTGAAGGGCAAGACGAAGCTCAAGAAACTCGCGTTCTACGCGGCCCCGATCGAGGATATCTCCATCCTCTCGGAGTTCACGAATCTCGATGAACTCGACCTGTACATGACCGACGTCAAAGATCTCTCGCCGCTGGCGGGGCTCTCGAAGCTGAAGAAGCTCGGGCTCTACAGCGTCCCGGCGACGGACCTGTCGCCCGTGGGGAATCTGTCGGAGCTCCGCTCCATCTGGATCTACGCGACGAAATGCGACGATTACTCGCCGCTCGCGAAGCTCACGAAGCTCGAGGAGTTTCACGGAGGCATCTCGAAATTCAGCGACATGAAAGTCGTCGAGACGATGCCGAACCTCACGACCGTGCGAATGCTCCGCGAGGAGTTGACGAACATCGCGTCGCTCGCGAAGTGCCCGAAGCTGTCGGAGGTCGTTCTCGAAAGCGTCACCGGGACGATCGACCTGTCGATCTTCGCGAACATGACGAAGCTCACGCGGCTCGACGTCGAGGGATCGACCGTGACGAACCCCGATGCGATCGCGAAGCTGCCGGCGCTGTCCGCCCTCGACGTCCAGAAGACGCAGGGAATCGCGGACTTCTCGATCTTCAAGGATCTTCCGAAGCTCCAGTACATCTACGCGAAGGTCGGACAGTTCCCGCCCGAGCAGATCGCGCCGTACGGAAAGAAAGCCATTATCCAGAAGTAAGGCATGGGGCGGGGCGGAGCGATCCTCCCCGCTTTTTTTCATCGATTCGCCCGTCGCGAAGGGAGGCGAAACATGAGACGATCCGGATTCTTCGCGTCCCCGGCTGCATGGTCGCTTGCCGTCTGTTGCCTGTTTTCCGCGTTCCCGTGCATATCGGAGGCCGTCGACCTCAGGAACGAGGATTCGAAAACCTACAAAGTGGGCGTCCACGAGCGTTCGTTCACGACATGGACGAGCGTTTCCGGAGGGACGACGCTCTACGGCGTCTGCCCGGAGTGCCGCATCGAGGTCGTCGGCCTCGGAACGGTGCGGGCCTCGGGAGCGGATGTCGTGATCATCAGGAACGGCGCCCTGGACATTCAGTGAGAGGAGAGATCCCGTGAAAAACACCCTTGTACTCTTCATCTGCGCACTCGTTGCGATCGTCCTTCCGCTTCGCGCTTCGGCGGATCCGGGCCTGCGGCATGAGTGGGGGAAGGTCGCGTTCGAGACGCCGGTCGCCTTTTCGGCGCCGCAGAAGGCCGGAATGGACGCCGTCACGCTGCTCCAGCCCGGGACGGCCGCTCCGGGAAGCGGACGTCTCGAAATCACGCTCGTCTCGATCCCGAAGGCCATGCGCGAGGGCATGGGAATGAAAAGCGACGACGAGCTCGCGGGATACGTGAAGAGCACCTTTCTCGGGACCGCGAAGCCGGCCGAAAGGACCGTGGAACGGACGTTCATGGGGAAGAAGGTCGCAGGCGGCGTCCAGAACGTGAAGATTCCCCGGAAGGCGGAACTGACGCTGTTCCTGATCCCGCTGTCCGGAGAGGACACTCTCGCGCTGGCGCTCGTGCGGGACGCATCGGTCCCCGCGGAGGAGGCCGAAAGCGTTCTCGGGACGATATCGCGAACCCTCGCGGAGATCCCCGAAAAAAAGAGCGAGTGACGAACGGAGTCTTCCGCTTCGCCCCGGGCCGAGGCGCGCCACGGCCCGGGGCGCGCCGTCTTCACCCGGGATATGATAAAATTAACTCGACACTTCATCATTCTATCCCTGGGAGATGCGTTCTCTGATGTCATCCGGACGGCTCTCTTCACGGGTCACGTCGCTTCTGCTCGTGCTTGTCTCGATCCAGTGCCTCATCGTCGGACTGATTTTCCTGGGCGTTCTCTCCGCCGTGGAGGAAAAGACGCGCCGTCTTCACGACCTCGAAACGGGACGAGAACTGTCCGCGTCGATCACGCGAACGGCGATGTCCGTCTCGTCGGAGCGACGGATCGTTCTGACCCTGCTGGACAAGGACGCCGCAACCCCGGACGACCGGGACGAACTCAGCCTGGAGCGGGCCCGATCCGCAGTTTCGATGGCCGGAATCCTCTCGCGCGATCGCCCGGAAACGGACGACCTCGCCAACCTCTATCGCATCCTTCGGAACGCCCGCGACCGGACCGACGAGGCTCTCGACAAAGAGCCCGGCGTTCGGGGGACGAGCGCGAAAGAACAGTGGATCGCGGCGACCGGCGCTTTTTTGGCGGAAGCCGAAAGGGTTCTGGAACGAGTCTCCTTTTTCCCCGGAGACGAAACCGGACGGTTCGTGTCGTCCACGATCCTGTGTCTTCGGATCCTCCGCTTCCGGATCGCCCTCGAAAACACCGCGGGCTCCTTCCTCCGGATCTTGCGCCGGAACGGTCCGCATGACTCCGGCGAGGTGCTGGAGACGCGCCGTCTCAAGGAACGCGAGGCGTCGCTGCTTTCGGACGTCCTGGGGCTCGTCGCGCTGACGGGGCCGGTCACGCTGCGCAACAGCACGGAATCGGTGGAATTTTATTATCGCACCAGACTGACGCCCCTGATGGAGCATATCCTTCGGACATCCGCCCACGGCGTATCGACGGAAGAGTACCTCCGGGCGCTCTCGCCGATGCTTCGTTCGACCGGGACGCTGTTTCTGCATGCCGAC
>CAZVUT010000042.1:0-3684 GCA_964630155.1 uncultured Synergistaceae bacterium | reverse complement strand
CGCTACATCAAACGCGCGCTTGCGGGAGAGGTCGTCCGCTTCACCGAAGTCTTTCCGACAAAGCCCGAGCCCAGTTCTTCGGAAGTGGCGTATGTCCCCCGAAAGGACGAATCCGGGCGGGTCATCGGCTTTTTCACCCTCACCATCGACGTGACGGACCGCGAACGCGCGATCGCGGCCCTCAAGTCGAGCGAGGAACGCCTATCCCTGGCCATCGAGGCGACGAGCGACGGCCTCTTCGACTGGGACCTTCGCGACGACTCCATCTTCTACAGCCCGCGATGGTTTTCGATGCTCGGCTACGTTCCCGGCACGATGCCGTACCACCTCTCCACATGGGAGTCCCTCGTCCATCCGGACGACCTTCCGGCAGCCGTGGAAAAGCAGCGGCGAAGCATCGCGGGGTTTGAACCGTACGTCGCCGAGTTCCGAATGCGCACATTCGACGGCGACTGGAAGTGGATTCTCTCCCGCGCGCGAATCGTCGCGAGGGACGAGAAAGGAAAACCGACCCGGATCGTCGGAACGCACGTGGATATCACCGAGCGCAAAAACCTCGAGCGACGCCTTTCCGAGCTTGCGACGAGCGACGAACTGACCGGTCTGAGCAATCGCCGCCACTTCCTCGAAACCGGCGCCCGCGAAGTGGAGCGAAGCAGGAGAAGCGGCTCTCCGCTGGCCTTTTTGATGCTGGACCTCGACAACTTCAAGGACGTCAACGACCGGTACGGACATCCGACCGGCGACGCGACGCTCCGTCTTTTCGCCGACACCTGCGCGAAAACGCTCCGCGCTGCGGACATCTTCGGCCGGCTGGGCGGCGAGGAGTTCGCGATCCTGCTCCCCGACACGCCGGAGGAGGGGGCGCAAACGCTGGCGCAGCGGTTGCGCCGCGACGTCGAGAAGACGGCGTTCCCGTCGGACGAGGGGGCGTTTTGCGTGACCGTCAGCATCGGCATCGCATCCATGACCGACCCCGAAGATTCCCTGAACGACCTCATGCACCGCGCGGACCGCGCGCTGTACGAGAGCAAGCGGGCCGGACGGAACCGCGTGACCGTCGCATAAGAAGTTTCCACGATCCGGAGAGCCCGGCGGAACTGCTATAATGCGCCCTTTGAATTGGTATTCCGCTCCAGGGAGGGACGTCCCATTCCGACTCCGAAAAAACCCGAACTCACCGTCAGCGCGGCTGTCCTGACGGACAAGGACAAGATCTTCATTGCGCGGCGGCCCGTCTCGGACCGGCGCGGACTCGGCGGTTTCTGGGAATTCCCCGGCGGAAAGCTGGAACCGGGAGAGACGCCGGAAGAGTGTCTGATCCGCGAGATCCGGGAAGAACTGGCCGTCGAGATCGCGGTCGGTCCGCTGTGTCTTGAGTGGACATACGACTATCCGGAGTATCGCGTCCTCCTGCGCGCCTACGAGGCGACGATCGTCTCGGGCGACGTTGTCCTCCGCGATCACGACGCCGCGTTGTGGATCACGCGCGACCGGCTGTCCGACTATACGTTCCTGCCCGCCGACGACATCCTCGTGGCGCGCCTTCTCCGGACGGAGCATCCGTAAGCCCCGCGTCTCTCCCGTATTGGATGGGTTGAAGC
The DNA here is from genome assembly GCA_964630155.1 of uncultured Synergistaceae bacterium. GTDB lineage: Bacteria > Synergistota > Synergistia > Synergistales > Aminobacteriaceae > CALFXN01. The sequence goes on along the minus strand of CAZVUT010000042.1, from coordinate 2,080 downwards.
CGCCGTAATTGGCTCTTTCAAACCTCCAATCTGACCGGTACAATCCTCACCGGATCTTTGAATGCGATCCTTCCGGGGAGGAATGTCCCGTGCGTCTGCAGATCGAACGGAATTCGGATGTCCCGATGTACCTTCAGCTTCGCGACAGCTTCCGGGAGGCGATCCTGTCCGGTGAGCTTCCCGGCGGAACGCTGCTGCCGCCGGAACGGAAGCTCGCGGAGGAACTCGGTGTCAACCGGAGCACCGTCGTAAAGGCCTACGACGAGCTGAAGGCGGAAGGACTGGCCGAGGGGTTCGTCGGCCGGGGCACGACGGTCCTCTCGCAGCTCTTTCCGCGCTCCGGAGACGAGCCGGTCATGCCGCTCCCGTGGAGCCAGCTCCTCAACGAAGACAGCGCGTCGCCGAACGGAAGCATCATCCGGGACATGATGCGCGACGCGGGCGGAAAGGACCGGATCTCCTTCGCGGGCGGCATTCCCGACGCGTCGCTCTACCCGGTCGACGCGGTCCGGACGGTCGCGCGGACGCTCCTCGAAGAAGACCCCCGGGCCCTTCTGCTGCCGAGCCCGGTGCATGGGCAGGAATGCCTTCGCGAGAGCATCGCAAGCTACCTTCTCACGCGCCACGTGACGGTTTCGGGAAACGACGTCTTCGTGCTCGCCGGATCGCAGCAGGGGCTCGACTACGCGGCGCGGCTGCTGCTCCGTCCCGGAGACACGGTCGTCGTCGAGGACCCGACCTTTTTCGGCGCGATCCAGATCTTCCGGACCGCCGGAGCGCGCGTTCTCGGCGTCCCGGTCGACGAATCGGGCATCCGGACGGACATTCTCGACGTGGTGCTTCAACGCTACCGGCCCCGCCTGATCTACACGCTGCCGACCTACCAGAACCCCACGGGGGTCACAATGGCGGCCGAACGGCGGCGGGAACTCCTGCGTCTGGCCTGGAAATACCGGATTCCGATCCTCGAGGACGATCCCTACTCCGACCTCGCCTACGACGGAATACCGCCGCCGTCCCTCTTCGCGACGGACCCGTCCGGACACGTCCTCTCGCTCGGCTCCTTCTCGAAGACGCTCTTCCTGGGGACGCGAATCGGCTGGATCGTCGGCGCGCGGCGCGTTCTGGACGCCTTCTGCCGCATGAAACAGTACACCGACCTGCATACGAACACTCCGGCGCAGTTCCTTCTCGACCGTTTCCTCCGCGAAGGGCGCTACGCCGCGCACCTCCGCATCGTCCGCGAACAGTACGCGAAGCGCAGAAACGCAATGACCAAAGCGCTGGAGGAGTTCGCCCCGCCCGGCGTCAACTGGAACGTCCCGGCCGGCGGGTACTACATCTGGTCCCGGCTTCCCCCGTCGGTCGACGTATCGCGCCTCGCGGCGGCCGCCGCGCAACGGGGCGTCTCCTACCTCCCGGGAAACGCCTTCTTCGCGGACGGCGCCCAGGGGACGACGCACATGCGACTCTGCTTCGCCGCAGAGCCGGAGGGCAGGGTGCGCGAAGGAATCCGCCGCCTGATGGAGGCGGTCGGCGAGTGTTCCCGGGACGGAGGCGCGCGGACTCCGGAGCATGCCGGGGCGGAACATCCCGTGGTCTGAACGTCGAACGGCGGAATCCGGTTCGACGATGAAAAAAAAGAGAGGTGTCGGGGCATGAGAGTGGCGATCAAGCAGGTGGATGCATTCAGCGACGTCCCCTTCGGGGGCAATCCCGCGGGAGTCGTTCTGAACGCGGAGGGACTCGACGAAGCGGCGATGCTCGGGATCGCGCGCGAGATGAACCTGTCGGAAACGGCGTTCGTGACGCCGTCCGCCGTCGCGGACTTCCGGGTGCGCTTCTTCACGCCGCGCAGGGAAGTTGATCTGTGCGGACACGCGACGATCGGGACCTTCGCGGCGCTCGAGGAAGAGGGGCGTCTCGCGAAGGACCGGACGACCTTCACGCAGGAAACCGGCGCGGGCGTCCTTCCGGTCGAGATCCAACGGGAGGACCTGCGGCCGCTCTTCATGATGAACCAGGCGCTTCCGACCTTCCGGGAGGCGTCCTCCCGCGCGGAGGTCGCGGCGCTGCTCCG
>CAZVUT010000041.1:6635-18475 GCA_964630155.1 uncultured Synergistaceae bacterium | reverse complement strand
TAGGCGACCGCCTCGGCTCCTTTGCTCGCTCCGCTCGCAGTTCGCCGGGCGTCTGCCTAGAACAATCCGGAGATCCGGCCGTTTTGGTCGATGTCGATGGTCAGGGCCGCCGGTTTTTTCGGCAGTCCGGGCATGGTCATGATGGCGCCGGTGATCGGGATCAGGAATCCTGCACCGGCGGAAAGACGGACTTCCCGCACGGTGACGGTGAATCCTTCGGGACGGCCGAGTTTCGCGGCGTCATCGGAGAGCGAGTACTGGGTCTTCGCCATGCAGATCAGCAGATTGTCCTTGCCCAGATCGTGAATCATCTGCAAGTCCTTTTCCGCCTGGTCCGTGTAGTTCACGCCGCTCGCGCCGTAGATTCTCTTTGCAATCGTCTCGATCTTCTGCTTCGGCGACAGTTCGGAATCGTAGAGATATGTGAAGGCCGACGGTTTCTCGCAGGCTTCCATGACTTTCTTCGCCAGCTCCACGCCGCCCTCGCCTCCCTTTTCCCAGACCTCGGAGAGCGCCACCGACGCGCCGAGCGCGTTACACTTTTTTTCGATAAGGTCGAGTTCCGCCTTCGTATCCGTCGGGAAACGGTTGATGGCGACCACGGCCGGGAGTCCGAACTGCGTGATGTTCTCGATGTGCTTTTCGAGGTTTGTCATTCCCTTTTCCAGCGCCGCCAGATCTTCGATGATCAGCTCGTTCTTCTTGCGTCCTCCGTGCATCTTGAGCGCGCGCACCGTCGCGACGATGACGACGACCGAGGGTTTCAGTCCGGCCATGCGGCACTTGATATCGAGGAACTTTTCGGCGCCGAGGTCCGCCCCGAAGCCGGCCTCCGTAATGAAGTAGTCCGCAAGCTTCAATCCCAGCCTGGTGGCCTGGATGCTGTTGCAGCCGTGCGCGATGTTCGCGAAGGGGCCGCCGTGAATGAACGAGGGAACTCCTTCGAGGGTCTGCACGAGATTCGGCTTGATGGCGTCCTTGAGCAGCAGCGTCATGGAGCCGGCGGCTCCGATATCGCCGGCCGTCACGGGACTTCCGTCGTACTTGAAGCCGATGACGATCCGGCTGATCCGCTCCTTGAGGTCCATGAGATCCAGCGAAAGGCACAGAATCGCCATGACCTCCGAGGCGACGGTAATGTCGAAGCCGCTCTCCCTGGGGATTCCGTCGGCCTTGCCGCCCAGCCCGATCACGACATGGCGCAGCGCCCGTTCGTTGAGGTCCATGACTCGACGCCACGTGATCCGTCTCGGATCGAGACCGAGTTCGTTCCCCTGGTGCAGGTGATTGTCGATCATCGCGGAGAGCAGGTTGTGCGCCGTGGTGATCGCGTGGAAGTCTCCCGTGAAGTGGAGGTTGATGTCTTCCATCGGAACGACCTGGGAATAGCCGCCCCCGGCCGCTCCGCCCTTGACGCCGAAGCTCGGGCCGAGGGACGGCTCGCGAATCGCGAGGGACGCCTTCTTCCCGACATAAGAGAGCGCCTGCGCAAGCCCCACGGTCGTCGTCGTCTTGCCCTCTCCGGCCGGGGTGGGGGTGATCGCGGTCACGAGGACGAGATTCCCATCTTTGGAATCCTTGACTCTTTCCCAGACGGAAGGAAGGATCTTCGCCTTGTACTTTCCATACAGCTCGAGTTCTTCTTCGTCAATCCCCAGCTTTTTTGCGATTTCGACAATTGGAGCCATCTCCGAGGACTGGGCTATTTCGATATCGCTTGGTACAGGAATCCGCTTTTCCATACGCAAATTTCCTCCTCTGATTCTGGTTTTCCACAATCCGTTCTCCCGCCGGAGAACGATTCTCAGACTAACAGAACACCCGTGCCGATGAAACGCTCCTATCGCGGCAGGAAACGACCACGCCCTTTCGCTCCCGTGTACGTTCCGTCTTCGACGATGACCTCTCCCCGCGAGATCGTCATCCGGTTCTTTCCCCGGATCGTCCGCCCCTGATACGGAGAGAAATCTGTCTTCATGTGCAGATCTTTCGCGAACAGACGCCATTCGACGGACGGGTCGAATATCGCGATATCGGCGTCGGCGCCGGGAAGGATCGATCCCTTTTTCGGATAGAGACCGTAGAGCCGCGCCGCGTTTTCCGAGCAGATGCACGCCATGTCGGACAGCGTCAGAAGCCCCCGGTCCACGCCTTCGGAATAGATGAGGGGCATCATGGTTTCGACGCCCGGCAGGCCGTACGGAAGGTCCAGAAAGGAGCCCTTCCACGTCTTCTGTTCCCGCGTAAAAGAGCAGTGATCCGTTGCGATGAAATCGATTTCCCGGTCCGCAATCGCGTTCCAGAGCGCCTCGTTGTCTTCCGTCCTGCGAAGCGCCGGCGACGCGGAAAAAAGATGCCCCCCGGGACGGTCGTAGACATCTTTTGAGAGGAGCAGATACTGCGGACACGTCTCCACGGAAATGTCCACGCCGTCCTCCCTGGCTCTGCGGACTTCGTCGAGCCCCATACGCGAGCTCAGGTGAACGATATGAACGCGGGCCCTCGTGAACCAGGCCAGCCAGGCCACGGAGGCGATTGCAGCCGCTTCGCAAAAATCCGGCCGCGAGAGGGGCAGGGCGGACATCTTCGCCTTGTCTCCGGCGCTCATTTCCGAGAGAATCGTCCGGATCATGCTCTCGTCTTCCGCATGGACGAGAGCGACGCCGTCAAGCGACGCTATCGCGTCGAACGCCCGAAGCAGCGCCCCGGATTCCGAGCGCCTTCCGGACGCCTCATACGCCGTGAAGAACTTGAAGCTCCTGATCCCCATTTCGGCAGCTTCTCGAATCTCACCGGCGCGTTTCGCGTTCCACCCGACGATTTCCGCGTGCAGCGCGTAATCGAGCACCGAACCGGACGCATCGGAAAGACGTTTTCGGATATCCTCCGGCAACGTGGTTTCCCGGCTGCCGACGGTAAAGTCCACGATGGTTCCGATCCCGCCGAAGGCCGCGGCGATCGTCCCGGACTCGAAGTCGTCGCTCGAACAGTATTCGCCGACCTGCAGCGCCATATGGGTATGCGGGTCGACGCCTGCGGGGAAGACAAGCGTTCCCTCCGCGTCGATCTCTCTTTTGCCTTCAAATCCTGCGCCAAGGGCCGCTATGCGGCCGTCGGCCACAGCGACGTCCGTTTCAAGAACCGCATCACCCGTTACGACTGTTCCTCCGCGAACGACGAGATCGTACATTGAAACCCTCCTTCTTCACGACAAAAGGGGAGGCATCCGAGCCCCCCCTCTCAGCGTTTCAAGACTTTTCTGTTGTCGTGTTCCAACACATCCGCATAGTACGATATACTACACTATTTCGATTCCGCCTTCTAGTATTTTCGCAGAAGATCCGCTATCTTCCACCCATGGTCAGCGCCATGACCGCTTTCGCCGTGTGAAGCCTGTTTTCCGCCTCGTCGTAAATCGCCGAATGCGGTCCGTCGATGACGGCGTCAACGACTTCGTTTTTCCGGTCGGCAGGAAGCGCGTGCATGTACAACGAGTCCTTCGCCGTCAACGCCATGCGCTCCTCGGTGCACTTCCATCCTCTGTTCGCCTCGAGCGTCGAATCGACGACTTCCGTGCTCTCGTTCGTGACCCAGCTGCCCCAGTTCTTCGGGATGACAACGTCCGCGTTCCGGTACGCCTCTTCCTGGTCATGCGTGATCCGGAACGAACCGCCATGGGCCTCGGCGTTCTTCCTGGCCTTCTCGATGGCCCAGTCCGGAAGATCGTACCCCTGCGGGTACGCGAGCGTCACATCCATGCCGTATCTCGGGAAGAGGAGCACCTGGCTGAGCGGAACGGAGATCGGCTTCTTGTGCGTGGTCGCATAGGCCCAGATGACGGAGACCTTCAGATGTCGCGTGTTGCCGCCCCGCTTTTCCCGGATCGTCATGAGGTCCGCGATGCCCTGAAGGGGGTGATACAGGTCGTCCTGCATATTGATGATCGGAACGGTCGACCATTTCGCCAACTCGCGCAGATATTCGTTGCCCTGCTTCCAGAAACAGTTCCGGCACGCGATCGCGTGCCCCATCCGCGAGAGGATGACGGCCGTGTCCTTGGCGACCTCCCCGTGGGCGATCTGCATGTTGCTCGTGTCGAGGAAGTGCGCGTGTCCGCCCAGCTGCGTGATTCCCGCTTCCATGGAATTTCTGGTTCTCGTGGACTGCTCGAAGAACATCAGGAATACCGTCTGGTACGGAAGATACGGCGTGGGTTTCCCCATTGCGAAATCGCGCTTGAGTTCGGCGGACACGTCAAGGAGCGTATCGACCTCCTCTTTTGTCCACTCTTCGAGCGTTATGAAGTGACGTCCGCGAAATACTGTCTGCATCGTTGCGCCTCCCGATTTTGAAAATATGGCTTCCCTAAAGGGAATGCCGCTCAAGATACATCGAAGGAATGGCCGCGTACATTGCGGCCGCGGCGACGAGTTCGTCCTTCCACGTCCGTTCGTTCGGAGCGTGCGCCTGGTCCTCGTGCCCGGGCCCGAATCCGACGCACGGGATCCCGAAACGCCCCATAATCGACACGCCGTTCGTGGAGAAGGTCCACTTGTCCACAAGCGGTTCCTTTCCGAAGAGTCCCCGGTAGGCGTCCACAAGCGCGGCGCACGCAGGACTTCCCTCGTCGAGCACCCAGGTCGGGAAGTAGCACTCCGTCGGATAGACCAGTCCGGTGTAGGACGGCCGGTCGTACGAATACATCGAAACCTCCGCGTTCGCCGCTTTGACCGCCGGAAGGTTCCGGATTTCCTGAAGCGCCGACTCCCACGTCTCCCCGTTCGTCAATCTGCGGTCGACCGAAATGCGACAGCCGTCGGCGACGGCGCAGCGGGACGGAGACGAGAAGAATATCTCCGAAACCGTCAGGCTTCCCTTCCCGAGGAACGGATCGAAATGAAGGTTTTCGTGCAACGCGCGCAGTTCCGTCAGGATCGGGGCCATCTTGTAGATCGCATTGTCGCCCCGCTCGGGCGCCGAACCGTGACAGCTGACGCCTCTCGTCGCGATTTGTATCTCCATGCGCCCGCGCTGGCCGCGATAGATGTTCAGCGATGTCGGTTCCGTGATCACGACGAATTCCGGACGGATTCCGTCCTCTTCGATGATGTACTGCCAGCAGAGGCCGTCGCAGTCTTCTTCCTGAACGGTCCCGGTGACCAGAAGCGTGTAGTCGCCCTCGAGACCGAGGTTCCGGATGATCTTTCCGGCGTAGACCATCGAGGCCATGCCGCCCTCCTGGTCGGACGCACCCCGCCCGACGATCACATCGTCGTCTTCGTACCCCTCGTACGGATCGTGCGTCCAGAGGCTTCTGTCGCCGACGCCGACGGTGTCTATGTGCGCGTCCATCGCGATCAGATGCTTCCCGTTTCCGAGGAACCCCAGGATGTTGCCCATCGGATCGATCTCGACGCGGTCGAATCCGACAATCTCCATTTCCCTTTTAATGCGGAGGATGACCTCGCGCTCCCCGCAGCTTTCGCTCGGGATGCGGATCATATCCCTGAGAAATTTCGATATGTCCGGCCTGTACTCCTTCGCCTTCTGCATAATGGAACTGAACGGTATCATACGTCCTCCCCTTCCTGCGATTCGATTCGTCGTTTCCCGTCGTTACGCGTATCCGAACAGCCGCGGCAGGAAGAGAGGGATGTCCGGGACGAACGCGATGATGAAGAGGACGATGACGACGACGATGATAAACGGAAAGATCTCCCTGCTCAGCTGTTCCAGCGTGAGTTTGCTGATTCCGCATGCGACGAAAAGACACGCTCCGACGGGCGGCGTCATGAGCGCGATGTTCAGGGCGAGCACCATGACGATCCCGAAGTGAAGCGGGTGAAATCCGAGGCTCACCGCAAGCGGATGAAGGATTGGGCCGAGAATGATCAGCGCGGCCGCGATGTCCATGAACATCCCGATGAACAGCAACAGGATGAGGATCAGGAGCATGATGACCCACTTGTTCGTGCTGATGGAAAGCATCAGCGCGGCGACCTTCGCCGGAATCTGGTCGATCGTGAGCACCCATCCGAGGATGGACGCGGCCGAGATGACGAGAAACACGACTCCGGTCGTCCGCGCCATCTTCATGAACAGCTCCCAGAGGTCGCCGATCTTCAGGTTCCTGTAAACGAAAAATCCGACGATGAGCGAATAGGCGACCGCGACCGCCGCGGCTTCAGTCGGCGTGAAGATGCCGCCCAGAATGCCGCCGAGGATGATCCCAGGCATGAGAAGCGCGATTGCGGCTTCCTTGAAAGCCCGCCAAACTTCAGGGAGCGTCGCGCGTCGTTCACCGACGGGATACCCCCGCTTCTTCGAGATCCGCGCCGTATAGATCATCTGAGCGCCTGCAATGAGCAGGCCGGGCACGAAACCGCAGAGGAAGAGTCCCGCGATGGAGACATTCATGAACGCTCCGTAGATGACCATTATGTTCGACGGCGGGATCGTCGGGCCGATGATCGAAGACGCCGCCGTGACCGCTGCCGCAAAGGGCTTGTCGTACCCCTCGTCGACCATCGCCGGGATGAGCATCGATCCGATCGCCGCCGTGTCGCTGACGGCCGCCCCGGTGATCCCCGCAAAGAAGACCGATGCCAGGATATTCGCGTGCGCGAGCCCTCCCTGGAGATGGCCGACAAGCACATTCGCGAATTTGACGAGCTTCCCCGTGATTCCGGAACGGTTCATCACCTCTCCGGCGAGGATGAAGAACGGCATGGCCATGAGCGTGAACATGTCCACGCCGGCGAAGTACCGCTGCGGGACAAGCTGGAGGATGGACGGGATTTCCAGTTTCACCATCGAGAGAAGCCCGGTCACGCCGAGGACGAACCCGATGGGCATCCCGACCGTTATGAGAATCGCGAAAGTCGCCGTGATAAACGCCGTCATGTCCCGCCCTCCTAGAAGTCGAGCTTCTCTTCCCGACGGACCGTGTCCACGGCTTCCTCGGACATCAGGATCTCGTCGAGGTCCCTGCGCCGGATATCGAGCGTCATCTTGCAGAGAAGCATGACAAGACAGAGCGCGGCGCTCACCGGGACGGAAAGGAGCCACCAGTACATGCTCGTGTGGAGCGCCGTGGAGAGCTGGACCTTGCCCCCTTCGGCCATTGTGTATCCATAGGTCGTCAGCACCCAGAGGAAATAGACGATAAGCCCGTTCGAGGCGAATATGAGGATTTTCGCGGGGAGACGCGGAAGCTTCTTCACGAACATCGTCACGCCGACGTGTTCATGCCGCCAGATGCAGAGGGCGACCGAAAGCAGCGCCATCCAGATCATGAGATACCTCGCGAGTTCCTCGGTCCATCCGAGGGGCGACATCACGACGTATCGGGAGACGACCCCGAGAAGCACCACGGCCGTCATGACGATGGACAGCAGGAACACGGGGTATTCGATGATCCGCTCCAGCCCGTCCCCGATTTTCGCCGCAAGGGAGAATATTCCGCCGCCCCGTGTTCCCTTCTGTTCCATTGTCATCACCTTTCCCGCCCGTACTCCTTCTTCCGCCTATCTGGCGGGTTTCGACGCTTCCTCGATCGCCTTGAGGTACATCTCCGCGAGTTTGACGCCTTCGTCCTTGTAGGTATCCTTGATGAATTCCATTGCGCCCTTTCGTCCGACATCCCGGAATTCCTTCATCGCTTCCGGAGTCGGCGTGTTCACCTGCATTCCGGCCTTCGTGAGCGTCGGAAGTCCCTTTTCGGACGACTCGATGATCCTGTTCAGGCCGCGTCCGGCGACGATCGCCGCCACAGAGGCCGTATCGACGACATGCTTTTCCTCCGCCGTCAGTCCGTTGTAGAAATCCTTGTTCATGACCCAGCAGTAGGTGCTGTAGAGGTGATTCGTAATCGTAAGGTACTTCTGGACCTCGTGAAGCCGTCCCGTGAGGACGATCGGAATCGGGTTATGCTGTCCGTCGACGACGCCCGTCTGCAGGGACGTGTAGACCTCCGCCCACGCGACCGGAGTCGCAGCCGCTCCGTAGACCTTCATGAGGTGCTGATGGGAGGGCAGCGTCATGGTCCGCATTTTGAGCCCCTTGAGATCCGCCACTGTCTTGATCGGATGCTTGCTGTTGCTGAGCTGGAAGAAGCCTCCGGCCTCACCGTACCCGAGAACCCGGAATCCGGCCGCTTTCTCGATCTCCGCGGCGAGGTGCGCGCCGAACGGGCCGTCGAAGACCTTCCACGCCACGTCGTAATTTGGAATGGCGAACGGAATGTCGAGAACGCTGTAGAGCGGATAGAACGCCGCCATGCCTCCCGCGGAGGCGATGTAGCTCTGGACGACGCCGACCTTGACCTGTTCCATGGTCTCGCGTTCGTTTCCAAGCTGACCGGCAGGGAAGATCTCGACCGTCAGCGCCCCGTTGCTTTCGGCCTCCACGGCGCTCTTGAAGACCGCAGCCATGGCTCCGGTCGCAACCTCGAAGGGCTGTTGCGCGTTCAGGTGCGCGAGCTTGATGACCTTCGGAGCCGCAAAAGCCGTTCCCATAGAGACAACCAACAGCATGACCACAATTCCGAACAGTATCCGTTTCATTCTTTCCTGCCCCCTTCCGACTCGTCCCGCTTCCCGTTTCCTGGTTCGCTCTCCGGCGTCCGCACGGACGCCCCCCATCCCGTTTCGCTCCGGATTACTTCAGCAGTCCCGTCATCGCGTTGAACGCGTCGATGCGTTCGTCGATGACATCCGCCATCCGGTGGATCGATCCCCAGTACTCCTCGTGGTCGTACCACTGGGCGTTCAGCTCCTCCGACGTCTTCCCCTGCTGTTCGACCCACGTGTAGTACTTGAGGTTGTGAACACGTTTTTTGTCCTGGTAGTTCATTTCGAGCATGCAGTCGGTCCCGGCTCCGAGAACGTACCGGCCGTGATCAACGGCAGCCTGCGTCTCGGTGTAGGTTCCGCACTCCGTATCCATTTCCAGGACGCGGGATCCGTACATCTCCATCGAGTCCGTCAGAACAGTCAGGATGACATCCCGGCCTGTGAGTTCGTAGTACTTCGCCATTTTGACCGCCATCATGATGTTCGCCGCTCCGGATATTCCGATCAGAGGAAGGTTTTCTATAAACGAGTCATCCGCTCCCGCCGCCCGGAGATACCTGATTCCGGCAGGATCGTTGAATATGCGGATCATGGCCATCGCCGCGGCGTCGTCGACGTCGATGAGAAGGTCCGTGTTCCGGACGTTGTGGATCCACGGGATATGCTTGTCTCCGATGCCCTCGATCCGGTGCGCGCCGAACCCGTTCCACAGGAGCGTGGGACATTGCAGGGCTTCCCCGACTCCGATGACGCTTCCCGGGAAGACCTCCTTGAGGTAGTCGCCGCACGCCGTGGTCCCCGCCGAACCCGACGTGACCACGACGCCCGCGTACCGGTCCTTCGGCCCCATGACGGCCCGGAGGATTTCCTCCATAGCGTGCCCGGTGACATCGTAGTGCCAGAGGTGGTTGCCGAATTCGTCGAACTGGTTGAACACGACGATGTCATTCCTGGTTTTCCGCAGCTCCCAGACCTTGTCGTAGATCTCCTTGACGTTGCTCTCCGTTCCGGGTGTCGCGATGATTTCGCCCGCGACGGTCCGAAGCCACGTAAAACGCTCCTGACTCATGCCCTCCGGGAGTATGGCGATCGAATCGCAGCCCAGAAGCTGCGCGTTGTACGCGCCGCCCCGGCAGTAGTTCCCGGTCGAGGGCCAGACGGCCTTCTGCGTCGTGGGATCGAACTGTCCCGTCACAAGCCTCGGCGCGAGACACGCGAAGCTCGCGCCAACCTTGTGCGCGCCCGTCGGAAACCACTTGCCGACGAGAGCGACGATGCGCGCGTCCACACCCGAGATGCACGAAGGAATTTCGATGTGGTTCACCCCTCCGTACAGGCCGCCCTTACTGACGGGCTCGTTCTTCCACGTAATACGGAAGAGGTTCGCGGAGTCCACGTCCCAGAGTCCGACGTTGCGAAGCCTTTGCCTGATGACCTCGGGGGTGTGGGCCGCCGGATCTTTCATCTGTCGGAACGTCGGGATGACGACGTTCCGTTCGCGTGCGCTCTTGACCGTTCGTTCGAGTTTTTCCCCGTTGACGGACAGGTCAATCATGCCCGGTCTCCTAGAAGTCCGCGTAGAGCGGATGCCTGGAACACAGCTCCAGAACCTCCGCGCGGATCGCCGCCAGCGCCGCCTCGTCGTCGATGTTCCGGATGGTGCGGTCGATCCACGAAGCCAGCGTCTTCATATCGCCTTCGCGAAGGCCGCGTGTCGTCACGGCCGGCGTTCCGATCCGGATGCCGCTCGTCACCATCGGACTCTGCGTGTCGAACGGCACGGCGTTCTTGTTCACGGTGACGCCGGCTTTGTCGAGAGCTGCTTCCGCCGCCTTTCCGGTCACGCCCCTGCTCGTCAGGTTGATCAGGATGAGGTGGTTGTCCGTTCCGCCGGAGACGAGATGGAAATCGCGCGAGAGCAGCGCGTCCGCGAGCGCTTTCGCATTCAGGACAATCTGTCGCTGATACTCCTTGAATTCGGGGCGAAGCGCCTCCCTGAAAGCGACGGCCTTCGCGGCGATGATGTGCATCAGCGGCCCGCCCTGCATTCCGGGGAAGATCGACTTGTCGAGATCCTTTGCATAGGCGGCCTTGCACATGATCATTCCGCCCCTGGGACCGCGAAGAGTCTTGTGCGTGGTCGTCGTCAGAAAATCGCAGAAAGGGACCGGATCTTTGTGCTGTCCGGCCGCAATCAGTCCGGCGATATGGGCGATATCGAACATCAGCATGGCCCCGGCCTTGTCCGCTATGGCCCGGAAGCGTTCCGCATCGATCTCGCGCGGGTAGGCCGAGGCGCCGATCACGATGAGCTTCGGCTTCTGCTCCTTCGCAAGCCGCTCCACTTCCGCGAAGTCGATGGTTTCCGTCTCGCGGCTCACGCCGTACGGGATGATGTTGTACAGTTTGCCGGAGAAGTTCACGGGCGATCCGTGCGTCAGATGACCGCCGTGGGCCAGGTTCATCGCCAGGATCGTATCGCCGGGTTTGAGGATGGTGAAGAACACCGCCATATTGGCCTGCGATCCCGAATGGGGCTGGACGTTCACGTGGTCGCAGTGGAAGAGTTCCTTCGCCCGGTCGCGGGCCAGATTTTCCGCTTCGTCGACGACGTGGCATCCGCCGTAGTAGCGGTGGGCGGGGTACCCCTCCGCATATTTGTTCGTGAGGACAGATCCGGCGGCGGCCAGTACGGCGGGCGAGACGAAATTTTCAGAAGCGATGAGCTCTATTCCATCCTGCTGTCTCTTTTTCTCCCGCCCTATAACCTCAAAAATTTCCGGGTCCGTACTCCTCAAAAGTTCCGATGCCTTCCCAAACATATTACAACACTCCTTTCGCTTTCTTCCTGAAATCATCTATGTCCGGATCCGCCACCAGCGGCGATCCGACGGCCTTTTGCGCGCTCTGTATGTCCTTGAGCCCGTTTCCCGTGACCACAAGAGCCACGGTTTCGTCCGGGGACAACATTCCCTGTATCGCCATCTTGCGGAATCCCGCAAACGCAGTCACGCCGGCGGGCTCGCCGAATACGCCGGCGGAGCGTGCAAGTTCCGGAATGGCGGAAAGAATCTCCGCATCGCTCACCGTCACCGTCGACCCTCCGGATTTTCGGACCGCCCGCAGGGCTTTCGCCCAGTTTCGTGGAGCGCCGACGGATATGCTGTCGGCGATCGTGTCCGCCGGTCCGAACGTCACCCGCTCCGAACCCGAAAGAAACGCATCGTGAATGGGACAGGCCCCTTCGGCCTGCACGCCGGTGATTTT
>CAZVUT010000041.1:0-6535 GCA_964630155.1 uncultured Synergistaceae bacterium | reverse complement strand
AAAGAAACGCATCGTGAATGGGACAGGCCCCTTCGGCCTGCACGCCGGTGATTTTCGGCATGCGGTCGATGATGCCGAGCCGCTGGAGATCCACAAACCCCTTGTAGAGACCGCCAATGCAGCAGCCGTCTCCCACGGAGATGAACACCCTGTCGGGAACCTCGAAATCCAGTTGTTCCGCAATCTCCATCGCGCAGGTCTTCTTTCCCTCAACGAGGTACGGGTTGATCGCGCAGTTCCGGTTATACCAGCCGTACTCCTCGATCGCGGCTGTCGCGAGAAGAAAGGCGTCGCTGTAGTCGCCCCTCACGAGAACGACCGTGGCGCCGTAGACCAGAAGCTGCGTGACCTTCGCGGCGGGCGCCGTCTGGGGGACGAAGATGACGCTCCGCAGTCCGGCCACGGCGGCGAACCCCGAAAGGGAACTCGCCGCGTTTCCCGTTGACGCGCACGAGACGATCTTCTGCCCCGCGTCGAGCGCCTTGGCGACCCCCACGGCGCTCGCGCGATCCTTGAGCGACGCCGTCGGATTCCGGCCGTCGTCCTTGACGAAGACCTTCCGGACGCCGTAGGTATCTTTCAGCTTCGTCACATCGTAAAGCGGCGTCCACCCGACCGAGAGCGACGGAATATGGGCGTCATCCTCGACGGGCAGGATCTCCCGGTAGCGCCAGAGGGATCGCTCGCGACAGGATGCGAGCGACTTGCGGTTCAGGCGCGTCCGGATTTCGTCGTAGTCGTAGAGGACATCCAGCGTCCCGTCGAGGCCGCAGGAGGGACAGGTGTACCGAACGGAGCCGGGCTCGTATTCGCGTCCGCACAGCACGCATTGCAGTTTCATGGGTTTCGTCACAGGAATGGCCTCCCGTCTGTCATCCGGATCAATTGTCGAGCGTGGAGGCGGCGATGCCGTAGTAGCCCCTGCACGCGGAAATCAGTTCGTCGATTTCGATGAACTCGTCGACGCCGTGAACGCGATCCTGCCGGCTGGGACCGAAGAGAATCGCGGGCAGGCCGAGCGCTCCGGCGTAGTGACACCCGTTCGTTCCGAAACCGGGACGATCGCAAACCCGTACGGGCAGGCCGACTCGCTGCAAACCGGACTTGGCCCGCTCCAGAAACTCGTCTCCGGAGGACAGGACCCACGCCGGAGCGAAATGTTCCCCCGCAAGGAACGACCCAGTATAGCAGCGTTCCTCTCCATTCGAAATATGGACGTCAGCTTTCAGTCCGGGATCTTCAAAGCCGAGCCATTCGATGATTTCACGGATTTGCCCGACGACGGCGTCCCGGGTTTCGCCGAGAAGGAGTCTGCGGTCGAATGTAGCGGCGCACCGGTCTGGAATGGCCCCGGCTCCGGGGATCGGAGAAGAGCAGAGGCTCGTGAGGACGAGAATTCCCTTGCCGAGAAAGGGATCCGCAGGGGGACGAAAGCGCTCCTTGAGCGCGGAAATAAGCTTGACCATCTTGTTCGCCGCGTTGACGCCGTATTCCGGGTGTGCGGAATGCGCCATGACGCCGTGCGTTTCCACGACGATCTCCGCTCGTCCGCGTTGCCCCCGGGCAATCTGCAGATCCGTGGCTTCGCCGAGGATGACACGGTCCGGACGGACGGCTTCTCCCACCACTCTCGAGGAAAACCCCTCGAATCGCTCCTGCTGCACGGTAGCCGCGACAAAGAGCTCTCCGGAAAGCGCCGCACCGAGATCCTGCTTCAGAAACGCGCCCGCGAGGATCATCGCGGCAAGGCTTCCCTTCTGGTCGGCGGCGCCCCGGCCGTAGATCCGTCCTCCGTCGATGAAGGCGCCGTACGGATAGCGGCTCCAGGACGCGGGATCTCCGGTTTCGACGTGATCCATCTGCGCTTCCATGAGGAGACGTCCGCCGGGAGCGGAGAAATGAATCCGCCCGACGACATTTCCGCAGGAATCGATGGAAACGCCGTCGTAGCCAAGCGATCGCATGGACTCCGCGACACATCGGGCGACGTCCGCTTCCCGCCCCGATACGCTGGGCCTCCGGACAAATTCCTGACAAAGGGCGACCAGATCCGACGTACGCTTTCCGTCCAGCATGCGGCTCCTCCTGTTTGCAGAATCGGCGCACATTTTCCTGTACAAAGGAGCATACCTCAACTAAGATTATTATCAATAACGATATCGTGATGGATCCGATCATATTTGCTTATAACGGAAAGCAGGGAGAACTCGTGAATCTCGAACGGCTCCGCGTGTTCCGAACAATCATCGAGGAGGGATCGTTCCGCCGGGCGGCGGAACGATTGTTTCTGTCGCAACCCTCCGTGAGCCAGAATATCGCCGCGCTGGAAAGAGAGTACGACGTCCGCCTGTTCGAACGGAAGGGACGGACCATCGCGCTCACTCCCGAAGGAAGGGCGTTGCATGTCCTCGCGTCGGACCTTCTTCGCAAGGCCGACGACATTCCGCTGCGCTTCAGGGAAATGCAGATGCTCAAATACGGAAAGCTCGCCGTGGCGACGACGGCGCACGCAATGAACGCTCTTGTCCCTGAAGCCTTCCGGCTCTTCCGGGAACAGTTTCCGCACATTTCGCTCTCACTCGAGGCCGGAAACGCCCGCGACACGCTCGCCGCGCTCACGGACGGCGCAGCGGAGCTGGCGCTTCTCGGAAAGAACCTCAACGACGCGCCCGAATCGCGCCTGACGCACCGCGTCCTCGGCATCGACCCCGTCATGCTGTTCTCCGGAGACGGAACGCCTGAGCTTCCGCTCATACGCTATTCTCCCGAATGCCCGCTCGCATCCTTCGCAAACGCGCTTTTTCCCGGATCGGGTCCGAACAGCCCCGAAACCCTGACCGTGAACGATATCGACGCAGCCAGAATCCTTGCGATCCAAGGCGTCGGTTCGGCGCTTCTTCCCGAATCCCGCGTGAAGGACGATATTCGAGCCGGACGCCTCAAACACGTACCCCTGGAGGGGTTCGATCCCTTCCCGTGGGAGATTCAGGCCGTCTACTCCACAGTTGGAGGCCTTTCCTACGCGGGATGGGAGATGGTGCGCATCCTCGACCGGCTCGCGGCCGAAATTTTCGCGAACCGTCCCCCAACCGGCGTCGCGGATAACGCGGCTCGACACGGGACCGCCGTCGTCGCATCGCGCGCCTGAGAACAAAAAACTCCGGCGGAAGAAGCGCCTTCCGCCGGAGCCGTCATCATCGTTCCTCGTCCAGCAGTTTCCTGAAGAGCGCGAGTTTGCGGCTGAAGGCCGCTACGGCGTCCTCGATCGGACGGGGCGTCGTCATGTCCACCCCTGCGTCGCGCAGGATCTCCAGGGAGTATGCGGAACCGCCCCGCGAAAGGAAATTCAGGTACCGTTTCCGCGCAGCATCCCCCTGTTCGAGAAGCTGCCGCGAAAGCGACACGGAAGCCGCGAATCCCGTGACGTACTTGTAGACATAAAAGGCGCTGTAGAAGTGCGGGATCCGCGCCCACTCCATCGCGACCGGCTCGTCGACCGTCATGATCGGGCCGTAATACGCCGCGTTCAGCCCCTTCCAGATTTCGCAGAGGACATCCGGAGTCAGCGCCTCCCCGCGTTCCGCCATCGCGTGCGCGGTCCGCTCGAAATCCGCGAACATCGTCTGTCGGTACAGGGTCGTCCGGGTCTGTTCGAGATCGTGGTTCAAAAGCGACAGCGTCCGAACGCGGTCCGTGCTGGACGAAAGCAGGTGCTCCGATAGAAGCGCCTCATTCGTCGTCGAGGCGACCTCAGCGAGAAAGATCGTATAGTCTCCGTACACCCACGGCTGCGCCTTGTGCGAGAACCACGAATGCAGCGCGTGCCCCATCTCGTGCGCGATGGTGAACACGTCGCGCAGCGTGCCGTTGTAGTTCAGCAGGACGTACGGATGCGTTCCGTAACTCCCCCAAGAGTAGGCGCCCTTCCGCTTCCCCTTGTTCTCATAGATGTCGATCCATCGCGAGGAAAAGCCGCTTTTCAGAACCGAAACGTACTCGTCTCCGAGAACGCGTAGCCCTTCCGTCACCGTTTCAACCGCACGGTCGTACGGGATTTCCTCCTTCGACTCTTTCACGAGCGGCGCGGCGATATCGTACATGTGAAGTTCCGGGACTCCGAGAACCTTGCGCCGAAGCTCCATGTATTCATGAAGCGGCGCGAGATTCTTCGTAACCGTGTCGATCACCGTGTCGTACACGGCCGTCGGGATATTGTCCCCGTACAGCGAGGCATCGAGCGCTGACGAATGCTTCCTGCATGCGGCGTAGAACAGGTCTCCCTTGACGCTCCCGGAGTACATGGCCCCAAGGGCGTTCCGCCAGGTTCCGTATGTTTCGTGGATTCCCTCGAACGCCTCCCGCCGCACCCTCCTGTCCGCGGAGCGGCTGAAGCGGTAGTAGCGCTCCTCAGTCAGCTCTATCGGCTCTCCGATTTCGTCCGTTATGTTGGGAAAGCGCATGTCGGCGCCCGAGAAGAGGGAGAAGATGTTCTCCGGCGCGCGCGCGATCTCTCCGGACCGGGCGAGGATCTCCTCTTCCGCGGTCGTGAGCGTATGCGCCTTCATCCTGAGGATGCTTTCAAAGAAGAACCTGAATGCTTTCAGTTCCGGCGATTCGGCGAGAAGCGCCTCTATTCGGGCTCCGCCCGCGTCCATCGTTTCCGGCACGAAAAAGGCGAAGGCCGTTCCGCACCGGACGATCAGGGCAGTCGCGCGATCCGACATCGCCTGGCGGGAGGAGAGCGACGAGTCCTCGTGGCTTCCCATGACGGCGTGGACGTACACCTTCCCGGCCAGGATCTCGACACGCTCCCGGAACGCCAGAAATTCGGCGAGGCGCCCGGCGGAAGCGAAGACGGTCCTCCTGTACGCATCCGCCTCTTTCAGCGCATCCGAGACTTCAGCGAAGGCCTTTTCCCACTCCTCTTCCGATGCGAAGATGTCCTCCAGCCGCCAGCGGTGCTCCTCGGGAATCATCGACCGTTCCGGCAGATCTCCGGCTCTCGGGGAACCCGTCGTCCCTCCCGCGATTCCATCTTCATGGCGCAGACGTAGCGTCGCGGCAATCATGTCAGCATCTCCTCATTTCAACGCCGCAGCGAAGGCCGCGGCGACGGCGCGCATATTCGCCATCCAGTCGGAAGCCAGGGGATCGGCCGCCGCGATCTTCGCGCCGAGCGCGTCCGCTATCGTCCCGGCCGCGTTTTTTGAAACGCCCGGGGCTATGAAAAGAACCCGGACGTCCGCGTCCGCCGCGATCTTCATGATCCGCTGAAGATCCGCGGCGCGAGGTTCCTTCCCCTCCACCTCGACGGAAAGCTGCACGAGACCGTAATCCCGGGCGAAGTATCCCCACGCCGGGTGAAATACGAGAAAACGCATTCCGCTCCTGCCTGCGAACAGGGCTGTCAGCTCGTCATCGAGCGCGGCGATATCCTTCAGCAGAGACTCGTACCCGGCGCGATACTCGACGTCGCCTTCAGGATCGGCCGCGATGAGGCCACCGAGGATATTTGAAGCGATCAGCACGGCGTTCTTCGGACTGCACCACAGGTGGGGATCGTTTGCGCCATCTTCGTGGTCGCGCGCTTTCTTTCCATTGGACGGTGCGGGAGCGATCCGTGTCGACTCCAGCATCGGAAGGGGCGCAATCCCCTCATCCGCACGGATCACCCGCAACGACGGCGCGTTTTTCGTCACCTTTTCGATCAGGGCGGACTCGAAGGGCAGCCCGACCGAAACGTACGCCTTCGCCTTGGAAAGAGCCACCATCTGCTTCGGCAGGGGCTCGTACACGTGAGGATCCCGTCCGGCGGGCAACAGGACTTCGACCTGAACCCGCCCGCCTCCGATGCGCTCGACAAACGTCCGCAACGGAGCGATCCCGACGACTATGGTTCCCGCCGACGCATCCGCCGCATGCCCCGACGCCAGCACAAGAAGGGCCGCAATGACGGCCCCGATTTTTCTTCCGATCATCTTCTCCATCCTTTCCCGTCTTCCACGTTCCGACCCGGAGATTATACCCCGTCCCGGAGGAAGCGAAGCGCCTTCTTCCTTCCGGACACGCCTTGCCGACAGACGAACCAATGCCGGGATACGTTCCGTAGTTCGGCATGAACAGCGGCGGGCGGACTTTCAGCGAATCCGGAACACCTTCAGGACGCAGCGCCGAAGGAACACTCCTCTTCATTTTTCGAGCAATCACGAGAAATCCTTGGGGAAAGGGCAGAAAATGGACATATTTGTCCGTATTTATGATTCACGGCGTAAAGCGGAACTTGTTTCACCAAACCTGACGTATATAATAGCAGCAACTAAGGTCAATATAAATCAATACAGGAGGTGCTTCAAGATGACGCGACGATGGCTGGCGGTACGTCCGGCGGAAAGCCTGTTCCCGACGGTTCCGTTCGGAGGGGTGGACAAGATGATGCGGGATATGATGCGTGTCTTCGACGACTTCAATTCGGATATGGGGTATTACGCCGATCCTTCGAGGAATATGGCGGTCCCGCGCGGAGACTTCTACCGGA
>CAZVUT010000040.1:0-18603 GCA_964630155.1 uncultured Synergistaceae bacterium | reverse complement strand
TGATCCTGACGCCGAAAGGCTGAGACAGTCCGAGCCCCGGAAGATATCTTCCGGGGCTCGTTGTATATCGGGGCTCGTTTTTTCTTTCCCGGGCGATTCGGTCAGCCTTCGGCTTCCCGCCGCAGTCCCGCGCGCTATTTTCCGACGACGACGCGCGCCGTGACGTACCGGTCGAGGACGTCGTCGAGAAGCTCCACTCCGAGTCCGGGCGCCGTGGGCGGGTAGACTCGTCCGCCGCGGATCAGGCTGCTGTAGGTCGTGATGTCCGCGTCCAGCCGCAGCGGGGAGAAATACGCGTGTCCCCAGGGGAAGAGGTTCGATGTCACAAGCGCGATGTTGAGCGACGCGGCCTGCGTGATTCCCTCCTCGAGCATGGAGTTGAACAGGATGTCGATTCCGTGGTGGCGGGCCAGTTCGATGATCCGCAGCGACTCCCTGATGCCGCCGTTCTTGCAGACCTTGATGCTGAATGTATCGGCCGCGCCGAGGCGGATGGCGTCCTGGGCGCGCCGGAACGACGTGAGGCTTTCGTCGACGGAGATCCGGACGTCGCAGCTCCTCCGGAGGGCGGCCATGCCCTCGATGTCGTCCGCGACGAGCGCCTGTTCGAAGAGCGCGGGATGGGCGTCTTTCGCGATTGCGATGAATTTCTTCGCGGACGCGAGGTCCCACCCCTGGTTCGCGTCGAGGATCAGCGGGTAGTCCGGCCCGACCGCGTCGCGGACGGCCAGCACGCGCTCGGCGTCGTGAACGGGGTCACGGCCCACCTTGACCATGAGCGAGTGGTAGCCCGTCGCCTTGACCTCCAGGGCGGCCGCGGCGGCTTCTTCGCACGACTCGCCCCCGCTGGCCCCCATGATGGGCAGCGAATCGTACAGCGCGCCGCCGAGAAGACGATGGACGGGCATTCCCGCCGCCTTTCCCAGAAGGTCGTAGCACGCCATGTCGATGGTTCCCTTGGCCATGTGGTTCTCGCGCATGAAGAATTCCATCGTCTCGTGGACCTTGAGGACGTTCGTCGCATCGAGCCCGATAATCTTCGGGGCGATATTGTTTTTCAGGATGACCGCGACGCCCTCCGGCGTCTCGGAGGAAAAGCCCACCCAGGCGTCCGTCTCGCCGAACCCGACGAGCCCGTCGTTGGTGCGGACCTTGACGACCGTGGGGTGCGTGAAGGCGACGTCGCCATATCTCTGTGAAAGCCTGTACGGGTGTTTCAGCGGAATTTTCGTTTCGATGATTTCGACGGAAGCGATACGCTTCATTATTGATTCACCCTTTCGCAAGAATTCGACGCCGGAATCCCCGTCAGCGGATCAGGCCCATCGCCCGGGGAATGGCGAGGGAAAGCGGCTCCCAGTAGGTGGTCAGAAGGATGACCGGAACGTAGCAGGTCAGGATGAAGATCATGATAGGTTTCAGCATCCGGTCCACCGTGACCTTGCCCGTCTTCGCCCCCATGTAGAGAATTCCCGCCATCGGCGGGGTCAGCATCCCCATTCCGAGGTTGACGCCGATGATCGCGGCGAAGTGGATGGGGTGCACGCCGAGCGCCAGGATCACGGGGTAGAGCAGCGGCGTGACCAGCAAAATGCCGCTCAGCGCGTCGACGATCATTCCGACGAAGACCAGGAAAATGTTGATCAGCAACAGCAGCAGGATCTTGTTCGTCGTGAGGCTCAGCAACAGCTTGGAAACCATCTGGGGAACCTGTTCCATTGCGTAGATCCGGCTCAGGATGGCGGCGAAGAAGGTCATGAGCATCATCGTCCCCGTCGCGGTGACGGAGGAGCGCAGGAAGAGCAGCGCCTTGCCCGCGGACATTTCGCGATACACGAACAGGCTCAGGAACAGGGAGTACACGACCGCGACGGCCGCTGCCTCCGTGGGCGTCATGACGCCGCCGTATATCCCCCCGAGGATGATGACCGGCAGGATGATGCCGCCGATCGCGGTTTTCGTCTTTTCGCCGATGAGGGTCATCTTCTCCGCGCGCGAAATCTGCGGCAGGACCTCCACGGAGGGCATCCGCGTCTTGACGAGGTACACGTTGACGGCGCTGAACATGGCGGTCAGCAGCACGCCGGGAACGAGCGTCGACAGGAAGCACGCGGCAACGGACTGACCCGTGACGAAGGCGTACATGATCATCGTGATGCTCGGGGGGATCAGCGTGCTCAGGACAGCCGCGGAACTGATGAGCGCGGCCGAATACCCCCTGTCGTAGCCGTGTTTTTCCATCTCGGGAATCATGATGGTCCCGATGGCGATGACCGACGACGCCGCCGCGCCGGAGATGGCGCCGAAGACGGCCGACGTCACGCAGGCGACGATCCCGAGGCCGCCCGGGATCCGGCCCGCGATCGCGTTCGCGAGGTCGAGCAGCCGACGGGCGATGCTCCCGCCCGTCACGAGATACCCGAGCGTGATGAAGAACGGCATGCTGAGCAGCGTAACGGAGTTGATGCTCGTGAATCCCACCGGCAGCAGGAACGACGGGTCGATCCCCTTGGCGATCGAGAGGAAGATGATTGAAATAAGAAACCCGAAGGGGATGGGAATTCCGGAGAAGATCGCGCAGGCGAAGATGAGGAGCGACGCCGCGATTATCCAATCCATGAGTCGATCTCCTCTCTGGCGACGAGCATGTTATCCGGGACGGAGCGGTCGATGAAGGCGGCCCGGAACCACTGGCAGGACTCGACGAAGAAGTAGAAGCTCATCAGCGCCAGACCGACCAGGACGCTCGCCTGGAAGTAGACGACCGGGAAACTGTCCCCGAGAAACGTCGAGCGGGACTGTTCGTTCATCTCGAACCCCCATTTGACGTAGTCGTACGCCCACGGAAGGACGTACAGGATCGAAAGCGCCGAAACGAGGCTCGTCACGAAGTGGGATTTCGCGTAGGTCAGCCGGTTCTTGAACAGGAGCTGCGAGAGGTCGGCCGAGATGTGGCTCCGTTCGTACGCGCCGTAGGAGCCCCCGATGAAGTAGAGCCAGAACGCGGTGTACGCGGCGAACTCCTCGATGCCGACCAGCGGAGCCTGAAAGAAGTAGCGCATGATGACTTCGAGGAACACGGCGGCGGTCGTGATGCAAATCGTGAGGAGCATCACGATTCGCTGGGCCCGCAACAGCGTGTTCCAGAGAAACGATCGGATCATTTTCGCTCCATTTCCCCTTTCCGGAACCGTTCCGGGAGCGAACGAGCCTCCCGGAACGGCCGATCGAAACGGCGTCCGTCTACCGGAGCGCCGCGAGCCCCGCAAGAACCGTGTCCATGATCTCCTTGCCGACGACGTTTTCCATGATCGGCCACGTATTCTTCCGGACCTTGGCCGCGATCTTCGCGAGCTGTTCGTCGGTCGGTTTCACGATCTTGATTCCGGCCTTCTCCATCTCCGCCATGTACTTCGCGTCCTCCGCCTCGGCGAGCGCGAAGCTCGTATCGGCGAACTTCCTGGCGGCGTCCTGGACGATCTTCTGCTGCTCGGGGGTCAGGGACTCCCAGGCCTTTTTGTTCATGTACACGAAGGAGTGCTGGAAGTGCGTGTTGAGCTGGACCCACATCTTCGTGATATCGAGGAACGAGGAGAAGGTGTTGAACGGCTGTCCGCCGATCTGGCAATCGACCAGGCCGGTCTGGAGCGCGATGTAGATTTCACCCCAGGGCACGGAGGCCGGGATAAACCCGAGCTGCTTCGCGAGGGACTCGAAGGCCTGGTTTCCGGCCGGAACGCGGATCTTCAGCCCGTGCTTGTCCCCGTCGGGATCGACGACGTCGAAGGCGGGAACCTTCGCGAACCCGGCGCCGCCGAAGCCTTCCGCGACGACGGCCAGGGCCTTGAGTCCGGTCTTGTCCATTTCCTTCGCCAGGATGTCGAACAGGAAGGGCTTCTCGCCGGAGAATGCCTTCTTCGCCTCGTTCCAGTTCATGACGCTGTAGGGGAGGACGCGGACCTGCAACGCCTTGTTGTATGCGGGAGACACGGGGAGAATGCCGATATGCACCGCGCCGCGCATCATCTGTTCGGACATTTCCATCCAGTCGCCGAGCTGTCCGGCCGGGAAAAGGGAAAATTTGATCTGGCCGCCGCTCTTTTCCTCGATTTCCGCGATCATGCTCTTGGAAAGCTTGTCCGCCATGGAATCCACAGGCTGGTAGTGGACCCATTTCCAGTTTACGGCCGCCACCGACGAGGAACACATCACGCCCAGAAGACACAGAACCAGAAACGACAACGCAAGCCCTTTCTTCATTGCTCTCTTCCTCCCGTCTTCGGTTTTTTGGAGCGGACGCTCAGGCCATCATCGACAGAATGGCCTCGATGCTCATGTCTTCGATGCCGATGGATTCCAGCGTTGTCCCCTGCGTCCAGTAGTCGGCGCCGTGAAGCTGCGACGCGAAGTCGACGATCGTGTCCGACCGCGGCGAGGGGATCCCGGCCTTCCGCGCGAGGCGAGCGACCGGCATGACGACGCCTGGGACGTCCTCCGTGATGTAGCGGCTGCGGACGTTCTGGCCGACCAGGTCCGCGTAGGGGGTCTCCGGGCTGTGGACGTACTCGTACAGCGTGCGGGTCTCGTTCCTGCCGTAATAGAGCTTCATCAGCTCCAGAACGGACTTGAGCCGGAAGCCGAGCTTCGCGCCGATCGCGATGCGTTCCCGGTCGAGAAGCTCCATCTGCTCGCTGATCAACGGCGTGACGCCGTCCATGTAATGACGGAACGTCGTCGGATGCTTTTCGATCTCCCCGTAATTGAGAAGCACCGGATACGGGTGCATGACGAAATTCGCGTTGGACAGATCCTGGACGAGAATGTGCTCCACGGGGAGAAACTCCACATACCCCCGGAAGGCGTCGTTCATGATCTCCCGGACCTCCGCCCCCGAGGAAACGGGGCTGCTCGCGAGATGGATTGCGAACTTGCGCTTGTGGATCATGACGGTGTCGAAGCTTTTGATGCGGCAGGCGTAGGGCATGGTTTCCGTCGTGGAAACCGTGATGCGCTTCCGGCAGCCGGCTTCCGCCATCATCTTCTTCAGGCGGTAGGCGGCGAAATTTCCCGGAATCACGACGATATGCTGCCCGTCCTCAAGGTGCGGGATCAGTTTCGAGAAGATTGGCGCATGGGCGAAGGACGGCACCACCACCATGATGACCGCGGCGCCGCGGACGGCTTCCGCGATATCCATGGTGACGTCCGCGAGATTCCCGCAGACGGCGATATCCCCTTCGGTGCGGATCTGTTTCGTTTCGCGGAGCTTCGGAAAATCCGCAACCCCTTCGAGGGGCTCCCACATGACCACGGGATACCCCGCCGCTGCTATCTGGGCGCTGCACGCGCGGGCGCCGTTGCCGCTCCCGAGAATCGAGAACTTCATCACAATACAAGGCCTCCCCAACTTCGAATCTTTCTCGCCGGCGAAGGTGAGAATCACTTTGGTTGATTCCGACCCTGGCGAAAGAATAATCCGACGACGGAAAAAAGTCAACTGACAAGAGATAAATCAACTGACGAAATACTTGCGTGTGCGGCGCATCGGCGTTTCGACGTGTCCGAACCCATGCGGCGGGCAGTATTCGCGCGAAGTGATACACTATATGCGCGCCCGGAAGGGATGGTTTCGGGAGAACCTGCCGGGTGCGGTTGTGACCGACGCTATTGTCGAAAGGATCTGGATATTGTGCGAAACGTCCTGTTCATTACCGATCCGCAGAACGATTTCTGTGACGCGTCGCGCGGATCGCTCGCGTTGCCGAACGCGGAGGCCGACTGCCGCATGATCCGCGACATGCTGGAGCACGGCGCGGATTTCTTCGATTCTGTCGTCGTCAGCATGGACATGCACACGGAACAGTCCGTGTTCCACGACGTCTTCTGGCTGAAGAACGGGAAGCCGGTCTTGGGCATCGGGACAATCGATCGCGGGAACATCGACGGCTTCCATCCGAGAAATCCGGCGTACGAACCGTTCATCCCGCGGGAAGCGATCCGGCAGGGGCGGTCCGGCATCGATCTATGGCCCGTTCACTGCGTGGTCGGAACGTGGGGGAACGCCGTCAACGACGACGTTCAGGCGGCGTTGCACGAATGGTCGCGCGCGACCGGAAAGTACGTCGAATACCTCTTCAAGGGGATGAATCCGTTCCGGGAGGAATATTCCGTGTTCACGTCGAACCACGACAGGATCACGTCGCTGCTGCTCGCGGCCGGGGGCGGAAGCACCACGGTCTGGTTCTGCGGCGAGGCGGCCTCGCACTGCGTGTACTACACGATCCGCGACACGTACGCGAACCTCGAGCGTTCGGACGTCGGACGCATCCGGCTGCGACTGATCTCCAACTGCGCGTCGTACGTCCCGGGCTTCGAGTCGATGGAAGAACGATATTCGGAATTCGACCCTGCATTCTTCGGCCGCGCGCGGTACGACGCGGAAACGCACCGGATCGCGGAGGCGGAATAGCGAGGCCGGCGTCCAACCGTAAAGGCGGCGTGAGTGTCGATACTCCGATTTTCTATTGCAGCGGCCGGTTCTCCGTGACGCCGCAGGGATGTGTCATGTCACCGACAGGGCGTCGGATCGGCGGACCGGGCGCTGCGATTCGTGCGACCGGAGACGGTCGCGCTCTTCGCTAGGCGTCGAGGCGGATCCGGTTTTTCCCCTCTTTTTTCGCCGTGTACATGCACTGGTCGGCGCGGTTCACGAATTCCTGGACGTCCTCGGACGGCTTGTATTGCGCGACCCCGATGCTGACCGTCACGGAAACGGTATTCACGGGAACCGGGGAAAAGGGTTCGTTCCTGAATTCATGGAGAATCCGTTCCGCAATAACCGCGGCGCCCTCGCGGGGCGTCATGGGCAGCAGGATGGCGAACTCCTCCCCGCCGTAGCGAAACGGATAGTCCGTCTGGCGGATGCAGCGCGTGATGACCTCTCCGATGCGTTTCAGGACGCGGTCTCCTTCGATATGGCCGAACGAATCATTGAACTTCTTGAAGTCGTCGAGATCGATAAAAAGAAGGCTCAGAGGAATTTCGTACCGGTCCGAACGGAGGGCCTCCATCCGGAGCTGGTTCAGGAAATGCCGGTAGTTGAAGAGCTGCGTGAGCTCGTCGACGATGCTGAGTTCGCGGAACTTCTTCTCGTTTTCCCGGAGTTCCTCCTCGGTGCGCCTGTACTCGGTGATGTCCCTGCAGACGCAGAGGATCAGCTTCTGATCCGGAAAGACCGACGCGTTGTTGCTGAGCTCCACGTCGAAAACGGAGCCGTCTTTGCGCCGGTGCTTCGTCTCGAAGTGGGCGCCCGCCGAGTCGATGGTCCGGAGCATTTCCCGCAGTTCCGCTTTCGAATGTTGGAAATCCCAGTCCCACACATGAAGTTTCCGGACTTCGCTCATCGGATACCCGAGCATGTCGGCGAACCGCTGGTTGGCCTCATACACGCCGCCGTCCTCGGCGAGAATGACGATGCCTTCCCGGGACTGTTCGATCAGCACGCGCCATTTCGCGACCTCGTTCTTGAGCCACACCAGGATTTTTTGGAATTCCCTTTCCGAGATTTTCAGTTTCTGGATTTCTTCCTGAAGCTCTTCGTAACTTGAAGACAACGCGGCCGAAACGCTTTCCGCGCCCGCTCCCTTGCTCGCTTCTTTGCGGGCTTCTTTGGGATCGGACCTGGAAATTTCCGATGTCATGACGGGGCCTCCTTTCCTTTCCCGGGCTCCGGCGGCGGGTGTTGTGGTCGTTTTGCAAGCGGCGAAAATGAATAAAAAATGAATAATTTTTTATTCCCAGAGTTTATTCCATACTACCATACTAGTCGGCTATCGGCTCACATTACATGAGTCGATCGGCTCAAGTTTGATGAGTCAGACCGAAGCTCTCCCGTTTCCGTCAGGTTGGCGGCGGCGCGCGTTCGTCAGCGGGCGCGCGGGATGTAGTCTTTCGTGCAGGCGAACTGTTTTTCGCAGAGTTCCTTCGCGAGAAGAATGAACGCGCGCGCGGCATGCGAGAGATATCCGTCCCTGTTGCAGGCGATCACGTGCTCCCGCTTCGCGTCGACATCATCGAGGTGGTAGTAGGCGGACTGCCATTCGACGGGCGTGTTCCGCTGCTGTTGCGCCGTGGCGAAGCCGACGCCGACGCCTCCGGTGATGAAGGACTGGATCGTGTTGCCGCTCCTACTCTCGAAGACGATTTTCGGTTCAAAGCCCGCCTGCAGGAAAAGCGCGTTCTCGATGGCTCGCAGCCGGTGCCCCTGCTTCATCAGGACGAATCCGTCGTCCCGGAACCGCGAGAGCGGAACGGAGCCGAACCGCTCGGGCGTCGCGCCGGTTTCGCGGCTTGCGGTGATCGGGTGGTCGGGCGGAACCGCAAGAAGAATTTCCTCGAAGAAGAGGTGTTCGCACACGAGATCCGGAGAGTGCACGGGCATCGTGAACAGGGCGAAATCCAGGCTCCCCGTCAGGAGCTTGCGCTCCAGAATTGTGGAAAAGTCTTCCACAACACAGAGCTGGATGTTCGGATAGCGCTTTCTGAATTCGAGAAGGATCCTCGAAAAATAAATCTGCCCGTTGTATTGCGATATTCCCAGAACGAGGCGTCCGTCCCGGAGCTGCCGGATGTCCTCCATCTTTTTTCGGATCTGTTCGCCGAGAAAGAGAACCTTCCGAGCATCCTCCACGAACAGCTCTCCGGCGCGGGTCAGGGCGATTTCGTTGTGGCGCCTGACGAAGAGCTTGACGCCGAGTTCGTCCTCCAGACGCGCAATCGCCTGGCTCAGCGCGGGCTGGCTGATATACAGATGCTTCGCGGATTTCGAAAAACTTCCGGTCTCAGCGATGCTGAGAACGTACTCGATGTTGCGAAGTTGCATTCCTGCGCCCCCCTCGCCCGGACGGAACGTCCGCAGATAGCCGATGCTTATACCGGCTATTGCATCTTTGTATTGTACGTCAGACGGTCCGGACGTTATAGTGCATCTGCGGGCGAATGTTGTTTTGAAAAATCCACGCGAATGGGGAGGGAACGGCATGAAACGTAATTCCGGTTTTGTTCGGGTGCTATTGACGGCATTGACTGTGGGGCTTGCGGCGTGTTCCGCCGCTTTCGGCGCGTCCGCGCCGGCCGCGAGCGCGAAGGATTCGCTGCTCTGGGGGGTCAACGCGGAGGCATCGTCGCTCGATCCCGCGACCAGCAAGGATACCGTCACGCACATGATGATGTACCAGATCTACGACGCGCTCGTCAAGGAATCTCCGGAAGACTACAACAAGCTCATCCCCGGCCTTGCCGAAAAGTGGGAGTTCGCTCCCGACAACAGGTCGGTGACGTTTTACCTCAGGAAGGGCGTCAAATTCCACAACGGCGACGTCATGACGGCCGACGACGCGGTCTTCTCCCTCCAGCGATCCCTCAAATCGAGCTTTTCGAGCGGCATCAACGGCGCGATCGACCGCTTCGAGAAGGTCGACGACATGACCGTGAAGTGCGTTCTCAAATACCCCTACAGCCCGATTCTCGACGTCATGACCAACATGACCTTCGCGATCGTCAGCAAGAGGGCCGTTCTGGAAGCTGAGGCGGCGAAAACCGACTTCGCGCGCAACCCGTGCGGCACGGGGGCCTACAGGATGGTCGCGTGGAAGAGCGGCGACTCCCTCGTTCTCGAGCGGTTCGACGAGTACTACGGCGGCCCCGCGCCCATAAAGAACCTCACGTACAAGCTCGTGCCGGACGCCGCGTCGGGCGCCATCGCGCTCGAGGACGGGACGCTCGACTGCTACTACATCGTCGCCGCCGGCGACTACGAGTACATGAAGGGACTGCCGCAGCTGGGCTACGTGGTGTGCCCGGGCGTCGGCCTGCACCACATCACGTTCAACGTCACGAAGGGCGTCTTCGCGGACAAGCGGATTCGCCAGGCGGTCGCGTACGCGTTGAACCGGAACGACGTCGTCATCGGCGGGGCCGAGGGGCACGCGGAGGTCGCGAATTGCCTGGCGCCGACCTCTGTCTTCGGGTATGTGAAGGATTTCAAGTGGTATGAACAGAATCTCGACAAGGCGAAGGCGCTTCTTGCCGAAGCCGGGTATCCGAACGGTTTCGACGTCGTCTTCAGCATGCAGGGCGCCTCGACGTACATGAAGCCTGCCGAAGTGGTCCAGGACCAGCTCCGGAAGATCGGCATCCGGGTCACGTTCGACAAGATGGAACGCGCAGCGTATCTCGAAGACGTCGCGGGCAAGCGGAACTTCGTCGCGAGCCTCAGGATGATCAACGCGACCGTCCGGGACGCCGACAGCGTTCTGACCCGGAGGTTCCACAGCAGCATGCTCGGCGGGGGCAACAACTACTCCGGCTACTCAAACCCGAAGGTCGACGCCCTGATCGAACAGGCCAGGACCCTCTCCGACCCCGACAAACGCCTCGGACTCTACCGGGAGATCTACGGAATCCTCAAGGAAGATGTCCCCCTGATCCCCATCTATACCGACACGATCCACATGTTCTTCAACGCGAAACTGAAGAATTTCTACTCGCACCCGGTGTACCGGCATCCGGTTCACGAAATGTATTTCGTGAAGTAGCGCATATCGCGAAAGACGCGGAAAGCCCGGGGCGCAGCGGAAGCGCGCGGCGCGCCCCGGGGCTTGGAGAGGGGACACGATGCTGAAATATATCCTGAAGCGCCTCCTGATGATCATTCCCGTCATTTTGGGAGTCTCGTTCGTGATATTCACGGTCATGAACCTGACGCCGGGCGACCCCGCGATCATGATCCTCGGCGAGGGGGCCAAACCCGAACAGTACGCCGCCCTGCGCGAGGAGATGGGCCTGAACGACCCGTTCTTCACGCGCTACTTCCGGTATGTCTGCGACGCCGCGACGGGAGATTTCGGACGATCGTACCGCACGAACATCCCCGTCTTCACGGAGATCGCGACGCGTCTTCCCTACACGCTCTACCTCGCCGTGGTCAGCACCCTGATCGCGATCGCGCTCGGACTTCCGATCGGCGTGCTGTCGGCGGTCAGGCAATACACGATCGCCGACAACGTCGCGCTCGGCGTGTCGCTGCTGCTGACGTCGATGCCCGCGTTCTGGTTCGCGATGATGCTGATCCTGTTCTTTTCGCTCAGACTGAAGCTGCTGCCGTCGCTCGGCGTCGACAGCTGGCGACATTTCATCCTCCCGGCCATCGCGACCGCGTCGGGCACGATGGCGTCGCTGCTGCGAATGACGCGCTCGACGATGCTCGAAGTCATCCGGCAGGACTTCATCCGCACCGCTCGCGCCAAGGGCGCCAAGGAGAGCCGGGTCATCTTCGGACACGCGCTCCGGAACGCGCTGCTGCCGGTCGTCACGATCATCGGCGTCAACTTCGGCATCGCGCTCGGCGGCACTATCGTCGTCGAGCAGGTCTTCGCGATTCCGGGGCTCGGACAGCTCATGATCAACGCGATCCGCGCGAAGGATACGCCCATGGTGGTCGCCTCCGTTCTGTTCGCCGCGATCATCACGTGTGTCATCAACCTTCTCGTCGATATCGTGTACGCCTATATCGACCCGAGGCTGAAATCGAAATACGTGTCCGTCCGGACGCGGAAGGCCGCGTCATGACGGATATGACGGGAAGCGTCGCGGCGCCGAAACGGGCCGCGATCGCACGAATTCATCAGTACAAGAAGAAAAGCCAGCTGAAGACCATCTGGATGCGCCTCAGGAAAAACAGGATGGCGATGTTCGGCCTGATACTGTTCCTCGTCATGATGACGGGCGTCCTGAGCGCCGATCTCTTCCTCAGCTACGAGGGGCAGGCGATCTCCCAGAACCTGTCGCAGCGCTTTCGCGCCCCGTCGATGCAGCATCTTCTGGGCACGGACCAGTACGGGCGCGACGTGTTCGCTCGCGTCGTCTACGGCGGCCGGATTTCGATGTTCGTGGGACTGGCGACGATCTGCGTGTCGCTGACGCTCGGCGCGATCATCGGGGCCACTGCGGCCTATTACGGCGGCAGGGTCGACAACATCCTGATGCGTTTCATGGACGTCTTCCTCGCGATCCCGAACATCCTCATGGCGATCACGCTCGTCGCCGCGCTCGGCACGAGCATCTTCAACCTGATCCTCGCCATGGGCATCTCCCAGACGCCGCGGATGTCGCGGATCGTGCGATCCTCGGTGCTCGGAATCATCGGACAGGAATATATCGAGGCGGCCCGGGCGTGCGGCGCGAGCGACGCGCGAATCATCTTCAGGCACATCCTCCCCAACGCCATGGGGCCCATCCTCGTACAGGTGACGCAGACCGTGGCGCGGTCGGTGATCACCATCGCGTCCCTGAGCTTCATCGGGCTCGGCATCTCGGAGCCGACTCCCGAATGGGGATCGATGCTGTCGGAGGCGAAAAACCAGCTCCGGCACCACCCGCATCTCGCAGTCGCGCCGGGCGTCGCCATCGTCATGGCGGTCATGTCCCTCACGCTGCTCGGCGACGGTCTTCGGGACGCCCTGGACCCGAGACTGAAAAACTGACGCTTCTCTTTGCAGGAGGAAAACGATGACCGCGCCCTTGCTGGAAATCAAGGATCTTCATGTCATGTACCGGACCGACGACGACGAAATATACGCCCTGAACGGAGTCAACCTGACGCTCGAAAAGGGGAAGACGCTGGGGCTCGTGGGCGAAACGGGCGCCGGAAAGACCACGACCGCGCTCAGCATCATGCGCCTCCTGCCGGACAAGGTCGGAATCGTCCGGCAGGGAGAGATCTTCCTCGACGGCAGGAACATCCTGCGCGTGACCGAAGCCGACATGCGGCTGCTCCGAGGCGCGGACGTGTCGATGATCTTCCAGGATCCGATGACGAGCCTGAACCCCATCCACACGGTCGGCGAACAGATCGGCGAGGTCATCCGGCTGCACAATCCCGATCTCGGGACGGAAAAAGTGGAATCCAAGGTCGACGAGATGATGGAAATGGTCGGCATCCCGGCCGACCGGAAGCACGAGTATCCGCACCAGTTCTCGGGCGGCATGAAGCAGCGGATCGTCATCGCCATCGCGCTCGCATGCGAGCCCAGGCTCCTGCTGGCCGACGAGCCGACGACCGCGCTCGACGTCACCATCCAGGCGCAGGTTCTTCAGATGATGAACGGACTGAAGGAAAAGCTGGACACCTCCATGATCCTGATCAGCCACGACCTTGGAGTGGTTGCGCAGATCTGCGACCGGGTCGGAATCATGTACGCGGGCGAGGTCATCGAGATCGGTTCGGTCGAGGATATCTACGAGAGCGAGCATCACCACCCCTATACGATCGGCCTCTTCGGTTCGATCCCCGACATGACGAAGAAGACCGACAGATTGAGCCCGATAGACGGACTGATGCCCGATCCGTCGTGCCTGCCGCCGGGGTGCAGCTTCGCGGAACGCTGTCCGTTCCGGATGGAAATCTGCGATACGCAGTCCCCGAAGGTATGCGGCGTCGGGACGGAGAGCCACCGGATCAAGTGCCACCTCTTCTCCGGGCCGGACGGCGCGCAACGGACCCGGGAACTCCCCGCGCGAGCGAGCGCGGAAATTACCGAAAACCGGCCGGACGCCGCACGGGCCGCCGGATGCGGGGCGACGCGTCCGGAAACGCCGTTCATCCGGACGAAAAACCTCAGGAAATACTTCAACACGAAACGGGGCCTGCTTCATGCCGTCGACGATGTCTCCCTCGATATAGGAAAGGGGCGGACGCTCGGGGTCGTCGGCGAGTCGGGCTGCGGAAAGTCAACGCTCGGCCGGACGATCCTCCGACTCGTCGAACCGACAAGCGGCGAGGTTCTGGTCGACGGCCGCAACATCCTGAACTACGGCAAAAACGAAGTGAAGGAAATGCGGAAGCGGATGCAGATCATCTTCCAGGACCCGTTCGCGTCGCTCAACCCGCGAATGACCGTCAGCGAGATTATCGCGGAGCCGATCAGGGTCGCCGGGGCCATGGCGGACAAAAACGACATCATCGAGCGCGTGTTCGACCTGATGGGCATCGTCGGCCTGGCGGAACGGTTCGTCAACACATACCCGCACGAACTCGACGGCGGACGCAGGCAGCGGATCGGCGTCGCGCGCGCTCTCGCGCTGAATCCGGACTTCATCGTCTGCGACGAGCCGGTTTCCGCGCTCGACGTCTCGATCCAGGCGCAGGTGCTGAATCTGCTCATGGACCTTCAGGCCGACATGGGGCTGACATACATGTTCATCACGCACGACCTGAGCGTGGTCAAGCACATCAGCGATACGATCGCCGTCATGTATCTCGGCCAATGCGTCGAACTCGCGCCGACGGACGACCTCTTCGACGCCCCGACGCACCCGTACACGCAGGCGCTGCTCGACGCCATTCCGGTCGCGAGTCTTCGGAACCGGAAACGGCTGAAGGCCATCAAGGGCGAAGTCACGAGCCCGATCGATCCCAAACCGGGGTGCCGGTTCGCGCCGCGTTGCCCCTTGGCGACGGCGGACTGCCGTCAGCCGGGACTTGCGCTGAAGGAGATCCGCCCCGGCCATTTCGTTTCCTGTTTTCTGCACGGGTAAGCGCATACGAATCCGAAGGAGAAAGAAAACATGAGGACATTTCAGAAAATAGAAATCGAAGCGGGCTCGCCCTACGAAATGGGTCTGCGGTACGGGCGGCAGGCGGGGGAAAAGATCCGCGCCGGCGTGGAGGACTACCGCAGGCTCTTCGCGGAATCCGGAAACGCGACGTGGGGGGATATTCAAAAGCACGCCTCCCTGTATATTCCGGTCGTTCGGGAAAAGCTGCCGGACATTATGGAAGAGGTTCGCGGCATCGCGGGCGGCGCGGGTGTGGATCTCGAGGACATCATGGTGCTCAACTGCCGGTACGAAATCACGAAATTTCCGTTTCACAACGAATGCACCTCCTTCGCGGCGCTCCCGGAGGCGAGCGCCGGGGGAACAACCTACGCGGGGCAGAACTGGGACTACCGCGCCGGAATCATCGACAACGTCGTCATCCTCCACATCGAGCAGCCGAACGGAACCCGCATCCTGGGGCTCGCGGAGGCCGGGCAGGTCATACGCAACGGCTTCAACACGCACGGCGTCGGCCTGTGCGCGAACAACCTCCAGTCGGTTCGCGACCGCAGGGGCATCGGCATCCCGGTCACCTTTCTGAGGCGGCATGTACTGTCCTGCGCGACCTTCGGGGAAGCCATGCGGTTTCTCATGGAGAGCGAGCGGACCATGTCGTGCAATTTTCTGCTTGCGTCGGCGACCGGCAGGGCCGTGGATATCGAGGCGTACCCCGGAGGCGCGGACATTATCGATCCGACGGGCGGAATCATCGCGCACGCCAACCACTTCACGGTCCGTCCGGAGAACAACGCGCTCGAAACCAGTCCGAGGGGAGAGCGTCTCGACGGGCTGTTGCGCGAACGAAGGGGATCGATCGACGTCCCGCACATCATCCGGTGTCTGAGCGATCACGAGAACTATCCGAAGGCGATCTGCCGCCACCCCTCGAACGTCGACGTGCGTCAAGGGATGCGGAGCATCACCGTCGCCGGCGTCATTTACGATCTCAGAGGCGGCGTGGCGCACATCTGCGCCGGTCCCTCCTGCGAAGGTGAATTCACCGCGCACACAGTGTAGTCCCGTGATTTTGTAGACATATTATTCACAAAAAATACGAACACTTTGATGTATTCCGCGAAAATGCGTGGAATACCGGATGTCGTCTTGTTTTCGGCTCGGCGACCGCGCGGCGAACCGCTCGGGCGCCGGAAAGGGGAAGGGTCATGAGGACATTTCAGACGATCCGCGTGGACGCGCCGACTCCGTACGACCGGGGAACGCAGTACGGAGAGCAGGCGAAGGAGAAGATCCGGGAAGGAATCGAGGGGTACAGGACGCTCTTCACCCGGGAAGGCAGGAACTGGGGGCGGGTTCGCAGCTACGCGGCCTCGTACATCCCGCTGATCGAGCGCCATATGCCGGAGCTGCTTCTTGAGGCGGGCGGCATCGCCGCAGGCGCGGCCGTTTCGCTCGAAGACCTGATGGTGCTCAACTGCCGCTACGAGATCACCAAGTTCCCGCGCGACGAGGAGTGCACCACGGCCGCGCTGCTCCCGGAAGCCACGGACGGAACGAAGACGCTGATGGTGAAGAACTGGGACTACCGGGCGGGAATCCTCGACAACATCGTCATCCTTCACATCCGCGAGGCGGACGGAACCCGCATCCTCGGCGTGACCGAGGCGGGCCAGCTGATGCGCGAGGGGTTCAACTCGCACGGCATCGGGCTTTTCAACAACTCGCTCCAGTCCGTGCGCGACCGGAAGGGCGTTGGCATCCCCGTGACCTTCCTGCGAAGAAAGGTATTCACCTGCAGGACGTTCGACGAAGCGGAACGCCTTCTGCTCTCCTCGAAACGCTGCGTATCGAACAACATGCTTCTCGGCTCGAAAGAGGGACGGGCGATCGACATCGAGGCGCATCCGGACGGCTGCGACACGATCCGGCCGGTCGACGGAATCGTCACGCACGCGAACCATTTCGAGGTCAATCCCGCGCTCAACGCGCTCGAAGGCAGTCCCAGAGCGGACCGGTTACGGCTTCTGCTCACGGAGAAGCGCGGAGCGATGACGGTCGACCATATCAAAAGAAGCATGTGCGACCACGAAAACTATCCGAAGGCGATCTGCCGCCACCCCTCGGACGTCGGCAAGCCCCTTTCGCGTCGGGATATGACCGTCGCGGGACTGATCATCGATTTTCACGAAGCCGCCATGCACATCTGCGCAGGCCCCCCTTGCGAAGGTGAGTTCGTGCGGTGCGACCTGTAGAGAGGCGGAGAAAGCGAGAAGCGGCTCTTTCGGGGGCTGCCGAAAGACAAACAGCCGTCCCGCATTCGGGACGGCTGTCGTTTTCGTGCGAATCAGGCGGCGGGAAAGCCGTTGCGCCGCTACCTACCTCGAATACACCCCGTCGAGGATCACGCCCTGCCCGCAGACGCCGCTTGCCTTGAACGCCTCGTCGGTCGCAACGGTCGCTTTTTTACCGTCGAAGACGATCGTGACCTTGACGGCCGTATCCTGATCGGACACCGCGACAAGCTTGTTTCCTTCGAGCGGCCCCTTGCCCTGGAACGAGCAGAGGTTCGCGCCGTCCTTTCCCGACGGGACGCTGTTCTCGAAGATGATGTAATGCACGGGGTCGCTCTCGTCGTACCACCAGACTTCGAGGAGCCCCGTCATTCCCTTTCCCGTGAACGTGTAGAGTCCCTGCCTGCCCTTGTCGCTGTGAACCAGAACGGAGCGGCTGATGACGTTGTTGACGTACCGGATCCGGTCCATCGTGACATTCGCGTACGCGTCGACTTTCGACGTCCCGGCGTCGATCTGCGCTTTCGCCTCCGCATCGCGTCCGGTCTTGACCCACCGCCCCTGATCTGCGAGGAGCTTTTTGTACTCGTCCGCGGGAAGCATCTTTTTCGCTTCCTTCCACGCGCCGTTGAGCCCCTCGTCCGCCTCGCGGTACTCCTGCGACTGCGCGAGCATCGCCTTGTGCTCCGCGTCGCCGAGCGCGAACCCCGGCTGCACCATGACGAGCGCAAGCGCCGCCGCTGCGAGAATCCTGCAAAAACCCTTCATATCCATGACACCATCCTTTTCGTAAGCCGAATATGCGACATAGCATACCAGAGGGCGGGGCGCGCCGTGTTGTTGACATTTTGGGGAAATACCCTCAGAATTGACGAAATTTTTCAGATGGAGGTGTTTGGGATGGTTCGCACCAGAAAAGCGCTCGGAATAGCGGCGGTCCTCGGTCTTGTGGTCGTCGTCCTCTTTGCGGCCTGCGCGTTTGCGGGGGCGCGGCTCGACAGGGTCATGGAGACGAAAGTCCTTCGCGTCGGCACTCCGGGAGACTATCGTCCCTTCGCGATGCTCGACAAGGCGACGGGGAAGTACGAGGGGCACGACATCGACCTCGTCGAACTGCTCGCGGCGGACCTCGGCGTGAAGGTCGAATACGTCGCCACGTCGTGGCCGAAGCTCATGGAGGACTACCTGGGCGACAAGTTCGATATCGCGGTCGGCGGCATCACGCGGGGCCTCGCCCGGATGCTGAAGGGCGACCTCCTGCCGCCCTACGCGCCCAACGGCAAGGTCGCCATCATCCGCAAGGCCGACAAGGACAAATTCACGTCGCTCGAAAAGATGGACGTCCCCGAGACGACCGTCATCGTCAACCCCGGCGGCTCGAACGAGAAATTCGTCAACGCGAACTTCAAGAAGGCGAAGATCGTCGTCCATCCGGCGAACGCCGAAATCCCCGCGATGATCGCGGAGGGCAAGGGCGACGTGATGATCTCCGAGACGTACGAGGCCGTTGTCTACGCCCGGAAGGATGACCGGCTCTACGGCGCGTTTACGGACAAGCCGCTCACGAAGATCAGCTTCATGGGGTTCTTCATCCGCGACGACGACCCCGCGTTCCTGAAGATCATGAACTTCCTCTGGAACGACGCGAAGCTGCGCGGCGACCTCGACCGGCTCTTTGACAAGTGGCTGAAGTAAC
>CAZVUT010000039.1:0-18970 GCA_964630155.1 uncultured Synergistaceae bacterium | reverse complement strand
GGTGCGGCCCCCACACCTCGAACGCGCCGATCGGAAGAAGCATCGCGTGCGTCTTTTGAATCTCGTTCCGGTAATCGACCAGATTCATTTCCTTCATCAACATGCCGTTTTCCCCTTCTTTCCTGAAAAATATGCGTTCAATGAATCCGTTTCGAGACGCCTAATACGGAAGCAACACCGACGGAAGCCACGTGGAGATCTGCGGCACGAACGACAGCAGAAACAGCAGCACGAACAGGATGGGCAGGAACGGAGCGACGCCTTTCACGACGTCCTCGACGGATTGTTTTGTCACGTCCGAGAGGACAAACAGGCCTATGCCGACCGGCGGAGTCGCGATGCCGATCGTGACTCCGAACGCGAGGATGACGCCGAGCTGCACGAGATCCACCCCGATCTGCTGCATTAGGGGAACGAGGATCGGCGTGAGCAGGATGATGATGCTCGCCGCGGTCGTTATCGTTCCCAGCATGAGGATCAGCGCGTTGACAAGGACCAGGATCACCCACTTGTTGCTCGTGAGGCTCAGGACGTATTCGGCGAGCAGGACGGGCGTACGTTCGAGCGTCAGGATATACGACATCGTGGACGCGATGCCGAACAGGATGAGACTGTTCGCGGCCGTGAACATCGACGACACGATGACGTTCCAGAGAGTCTTGCGATTGAGCGTCCCGTAGGCGAGCCCGAGGGCGAGCGAATAGAGCACCGCAACGACTCCGGCTTCCGTCGGGCTTATGAATCCGGTGGTCATACCGAACAGAATGATCACTGGAGCGAGGAGCGCCCATATGGATGTCTTGAAAACCGCGAAGCGGTCGCGCATGGGAATCCGCTCGCCCAGCGGGAATTTGTCCGGATGTCGATGGGCTATCCATGCACATTGGAGCATGAGCGCCACGCCGATGACGATTCCCGGGCCGATGCCCGCCAGGAACAGCTTCGCAATGGAGACGTTCGCAATGACGCCATAGAGGATAAACGGGACGCTTGGAGGAATGATTGGGCCGAGCATCGATGAAGCGAGCGTGACTCCCGTGCTGTACTTCAGGTCATAACCGGAGTCGGTCATCGCTTTGATCTCGATAGGCCCCAGCGCCGCGCAATCGGCCGCAGCGGAGCCCGAAATGCCCGCGAAGATCATGGAACACAACACGTTGACGTGGGCAAGTCCACCCTTCCAATGTCCCACGCAGGCGCGCGCGAACGAGAAGATCCGCTCCGCAATTCCACAGGCGTTCATGATGTTGCCTGCCATGATGAAAAAGAAGATGGAAAGCAGGCTCCACGTCATGGATCCTTCGATGACGCCCTGCGCGAGGATATGGATGGGATAGTCCCCGAGCCAGCATGCGACGAGGACGGATGTCCCCATGGCGACCGGGATCGGGGCTTTCAGGAAGAGAAGCGCGACGAGCGAGACAAGGAGACCCAGGGACACCATCAGAGAACGTCCTCCGCCGATTCGAGCGGCCCCTTCGGTCCGACGCCCACGCCGAGCAGCTTCTCGGCCATACGCCATGCGATGCACAGCCCCAGCAGGTAGAGCGGCCAGATGTTGGCCTCAGGCGGCAGCGGCAGGTACTGTTCGGGTTTCGCCATCACCACGATCTCGCGGTATTTGAGGGTGGAGGCGATCAGCATCGCTCCGAACACGACGCCCACGAGCGCCACGAGACGAGCGAGCCAGAGACTCAGACGGTTCGGAAGCAGATTCACGAAGAAGTCGATCTCGACCTCTTCCCCGCGAAGAAAAGAAACGGCCGTTCCCGGAATGATCGAGTACAGGCCAAGGAACAGAAGGAGTTCCACCGTCCAGGCGACCGGATGCCCCAACGCTCGCGAGGTGATCTGCAGCGTGGCGATGAGGATCATCAGAATGCCGTTCACGCCCAACAGGATGGAGGCCCCTACTATCAGCGCGCGTTTCGCCGCGTTCAGAAACTCCCGCATGTCACCAACCCCGTTTCTCGTATGCCGGAGGGATCGCA
The DNA here is from genome assembly GCA_964630155.1 of uncultured Synergistaceae bacterium. Taxonomy (GTDB): domain Bacteria; phylum Synergistota; class Synergistia; order Synergistales; family Aminobacteriaceae; genus CALFXN01. Next base: position 16,979 of record CAZVUT010000039.1, on the reverse strand, counting down.
TGACAGCGACCCCTCCGATGTTCGCAAAAGACTCTCTATTGGATGGCGCGCACCTTCTCGACGAATCCGGCGGGGATGGTTCCCTGCTTTTCGAGTTCGGGGATGAACGTCGCGATCTTCTCCCGCCACGGGGCGAGATCGACCTCGTGGAACGTGACTCCATACTTCTCCTTCATTTCCTTCACGAGCTTCTCGCCGTTCTCGATCGCCAGCTTCGTGCAGATGTCGCCGGCCTCGCGGAGCGCGTCGTAGAGGATCTCCTGCTGCTCCTTCGTCAGGCTCTGAAACCGCTTCTCGTTCATGACCACAGCGACCTGCTGCTGATATTCGTGCGTCACGGTCAGATGAGGCGCGACCTCGCAGAACTTCTGATAGAGGGCGTCGGTCACGGGGCACGTCACGGCGTCGACGGTTCCCTGCTTCAGTGCGAGGTACGTTTCGGAGTAGGGAAGGACGATCACGGACGCTCCGAGATTTTCCCACGCCTTCACGGACAGAGGCGCCGAAGCCATTCGCAACTTGAGACCCTTCAGATCCTCCAGCGAGAGAACGGGCTTCTTCGTCGCAAGGACGCGGTACGGACCGCGAAGCCAGTTCTTGTCGCGGTTCATGATCCGAAGCCCCGCCTTTTCGATGAGACGCTGCTCGATATCCTTCTGCATGTCGCTCAACAGATATCGCTTGTAGTGGTCGTTGTCCTTGAACAGATACGGCACGCCGCCCCCGATCACGCGAAACTCAGGAACGTATGCGTCGTAGAACGAATACCCTTCCGCATAGAAGTCCTGCAACCCATGAATCATGTTCTCGATCTGCTTCTTGGAGTCGCCCAGCACCTCGCCGTAGAAGATGTCGATCACAATTTCGCCGTTCGTGCGCTTTTTCACCGTATCCGTGAAATGTCGCAGCGCGACGCCTTCGTGATGCGACTCCGTCATTTTCATGCCGAGCTTCATCCGGACGACCGCCTCCGACCGAGCGGGAAAGCCGCACATCGTCGCGGCCAGCGCGACTCCAAGAGCTACACCGAGGGACAAACAGCGTTTCTTCATCATCTCTTCCTCCTTTACGATGATGGTGCGTGTGCGACGTTCGCTATTTCACGCCTAGCTTCTCCCGAAGCAGGGCGTTGGCCTTCGAGATGTCGGCCAGCCTTGTGCCCGTGCGCAACAGTTCCTTTTTCTCCGGCTCCTTCTGCTGTCTTTCCTGCGCCTCCTTCAGGATGCCAATCGCATTCTCCGGCGGCATGACGACGTACCCGTTCTCGTCCGCCACGACGATATCGCCGGGCGTGACGAAGACGCCGCCGCAACTCACGGTCGTATTCAGCTCCCCCTCAATGCCCAGAATCCGGGTTGTGATCGCCGACAGACGCCGATAAAACACCAGAAGCCCCATCTCGCGGATCTCCTGGATGTCGGTCGCAGCCCCGTCCACGATGACGGCCTCCACTCCCGCGACCTTGAGCGCGTACGCCACAATTCCTCCGAGGCACGCGTACTGCATGTCACCCGCGCGGTCAATCATGAGAACGTCTCCCGGACCGACGAACTCCGGCGCCTTGTGAAGCAGCGTGGAGTCCATTGACGGGAGCCGGACCGTCACGGCGCGCCCGATCGCCCGTCCGCCGGGGATGGACGTCCGGAACTCGGCCGTCGCAAAACCGAAGTGCGACATATGCCCTATCGTCGCGGGGTCCACATCTGCATAGAGTCGAAGTATTTCGTTGGGAATCGTCTTCACCGAATCACGGATGATCACCTGAAAACCTCCTTCTTTTTTTGAAATACCAACGTTCACGGATGCTTTCGGAGCGGCGGAGTCAGCGCACGCTTCGTCTCTCGTGCTGCCGTTTCGTCCGCGTTTGCACCGAAGACGGAACGGTACTCGACAATGTCGCTTCGGGCGTAGTAACGGGTGAAGTAGATGACGGTACGGGATTGGTCGTAGTTGAACCGCTCGATTTGAAGAAGCGGGGAACCGCTTTTCACGTCGAGCAGACGGGAGGTTTCTTCGTCGGCGAGGACTGCTGTGACATATTCTTCGGCGGTTTCGAGGTGAATAGAAAAGCTGTCCCGGAGAACATCCGTAATATTGAAGACGGCGCCCGCCCGTCGAAAGGGCTCCGCATTCATCGTGTCGGGAAGGAACGTGTTGATCGCAAACACGGGAAGTCCCTTCCAGCTTCGGACGCGCACGATCCGAAGGACCTTCTGTCCATAACGCAGAAGCAGCGCAGCGTGCGTCGCGGGATCGGGATCTTCGTATTCAATCGATATCGTTCGGCATGAGAGTTCGTCGAAATGGCTTTTGTAGAAATCGCGGAAGCCGGCGAAAAGCAGCCAACGCATTGTTTTGGAGCGATCCGTAACGAACGTTCCCTTGCCCTGCATCCGGACGATCAGGCCGTCGTGTTCCAATCGTCCCATCGCCTGTCTGACCGGGGCCCGGCTTGCGCCGTAGAGCCGCTGGAGTTCGGTTTCCTGGGGCAGCATATCTCCGGGACGAAGTCGGGCGTCGACGATCTGTTGCCGGATGTCGTCGTAGATTTTGGAGTGCAGCGGAACCGATGTCACCACAAGACCCCCACCTTCAGGCATCGAGAGCGGATGCGCTTGGCAATCGTTATAACATCATAATCATTTGCAGTCAAGGAACGCAGCTGCGTTGCTATGACCTTTCCCCGAACACAGATGATACCCGTTGCCTTTTCGTTTCACACCTTTCCGAGGTCTTGTACCTGATTCCGGAATGAAGCTGCTTTCTGCAGCGAAACGTTTCCGTGCATCTCAAGAGATCAATCCTCGCGTCCTGTATTCCCTTCTTCGTGCCGGATTCAGCCGGAACCTTTCTGAATGGCGCCGAGATCCGACTCGACAGTCTGATTGCCATTCACTATCTTGTGGTATCATGTTTTACTAAATAATCCGAAAAAGTGGTGACTGACATGAACCCACAAGACAAATGGCTGACCATTACGGAGCTTTCCGGCTACCTGAAGATCAGCAGCAGCAAGCTCTATCAGATGGCCCAAAAGGGCGAGCTGCCGGGGGCCAAGATTGGAACTCAGTGGAGGTTTGACCGGGACCGGATCGATGCGTGGATGAACGAAAAATTGAACGCGCCGGACAGGCGGAAAGCCGGGGCGCAACATGCCTGAGGTTCTACTGAAAGAACCGTTGAATCTTCTGTCTCGGGCGGATGCTTCAAGAAAAATCGCAAACGGCGCGATCAAGGTGGAAACAAAAAACGCATTCGGCCAATACATGACTCCAGCCGCAGTCGCTTCGTTTATGGCTTCGTTGTTTCCCGCCCCGTCGACACAAAACATCAGGCTGTTGGACCCCGGAGCGGGGGTCGGCAGTCTGACATCCGCCTTTGTCGAACACATCTGCATGAGTCACATCGGCTGCCGTATTGACGTGGACGCCTATGAAATCGATCCGGTAATGCGTTCATACCTGGAGAAGAATCTCGCACTGTGCGAAACGACCGCGGCGAAAAGCGGCGGTTCTGTTGCATGGCATGTTTTTGCCGATGACTTTATAACCGAAGCCTCAAGGAAGGCGTCCTCGGTCAACAGTCTCTGGCCCGAGACGATGAATACGTACACACCCTGCATTATGCCTCCGCCATATAAAAGGATTTCCTGTGCGTCGCGCCACCGGGCGGCTCTTCGCACCGCGGGAATCGAAACGGTCAATCTGTATTCGGCTTTCATCGCATTATCCCTGCTCCTCATGGAAACAGGGGGATATCTGGTTGCTATCATCCCGAGAAGTTTCTGCAATGGCCCGTACTACCGGCCCTTTCGGGAATTCATGCTGAAACATGCGGCAATACGGCGAATTCATCTGTTCGGCTCCCGAAACAAGGCATTCAAGGAAGACAAGGTTCTGCAGGAGAACATCATTCTGGCGCTGGAAAAAGACGGTCGGCAACAAGACGTGACCATCTCGACTTCTACCGATGACGCATTCTCCGATATCTCCATTTCGGCTTATTCGTTCAGACGCATTGTCCGGGAGGACGACGCCGAACGTTTCATTCATATCCCGGCATCGCCGGAAGCCGACTTGCCGGACGACGCGAACGTGTTCCGACACGCGCTTTCCGAGATCGGATTGCAGGTTTCGACCGGACCGGTCGTTGATTTTCGAATGAAGGAACAGTTGAAGGCCATGCCCGAAAACGGAACGGCGCCGTTGTTGTACCCGTGTCATTTCAAGGGGCAGAACATACAGTGGCCCATCGAAGGCGGGAAGAAACCAAATGCGATTTCATGCAACAACGACACGCAGAAGTGGCTGTATCCGAATGGTTTCTATACCGTTGTGCGCCGTTTTTCTTCAAAAGAAGAGAGACGGAGGATCGTAGCGAGCACCGTTGACCCTGCCGTGTTCGGCGCAACGGAGAAACTTGGTTTTGAAAATCACCTGAACGTTTTCCATAGCAATAAAGAGCCGTTACAGGAGGAGCTTGCACGGGGGCTTTCCGTCTATCTCAACTCGACGGCCGTCGATGATGCTTTCCGGCGGTTCAGCGGCCACACGCAAGTCAATGCGACGGATCTGAGACTTTTGAAGTACCCGAGCCGCAAGGCGCTCATTGAACTTGGAGAGTGGGCGATGAAGCAGGGGAAGTTGACTCAGGATATGATCGACGAAAAAATGGAGAGAATTTCGGAATGAACCGGACCGACAACCGGAAGCATATCAGCGACGCGATCGATATCCTAGCTGCGCTCGGCATGCCGGGGGCGCAGCGAAACGAGCGCTCCGCGCTTTGCCTTCTTGCCTTGCTGAATCTCACGCCCGGCAAGAAGTGGGAGGAGTCTGAAAATCCGCTGATGGGAATCACGCCCATTATGGATTGGGCGCGCCGGCATTATAAAAAGGACTACGCTCCGAATACCCGGGAAACCTTCAGGCGGCAAACGATGCATCAGTTCGTGGATGCGGGAATCGCGCGCTACAATCCGGACAAACCCGACCGCCCCGTCAACAGCCCCGCCGCCGTTTACCAGATCGAGGATGCCGTTCTGGAGTTGCTTCGTTCCTTCGATGCTCCGGCGTGGCGCGACAACCTTGCCGCCTACCTCGCCGACCACGAAACCCTTGCGGCGCGTTACGCGATGGAACGGGAACAAAGTCGGATTCCCGTGAACATAGCCGGGGGCAACGAGATCACCCTCAGCCCCGGCGAGCACAGCGAACTGATACGAGACATCATCGAGGAATTCGGACCTCGATTCGTCCCCGGCGGCGTGCTGATCTATGCAGGCGACACCGGCGACAAATGGGGATACTTCGACGCACCGTTGCTTTCCGATCTCGGCGTCAACGTCGATTCTCACGGGAAAATGCCTGATGTCGTTCTGTTCTGCCCGAAAAGAAACTGGCTGTTGCTCGTTGAATCCGTCACCAGCCACGGCCCTGTGGACGCTAAAAGGCACGCAGAGCTTTCGCAGCTTTTCGTCAATTCCAAAGCCGGCCTTGTGTACGTCACCGCCTTTCCGAACCGTTCCCTAATGGGCCGATATCTCGGGGAAATCGCTTGGGAAACTGAGGTCTGGGTGGCTGACGCGCCTTCCCATTTGATCCACTTCAACGGAGAGCGGTTTCTCGGCCCCTACACAGGCTGAGCGACAACCGCCGTCGCCGGCCTGTCATGGCGCCGGGGCGGCCCCTCGCGAGTGCAACCGGTGGTCGCACTCGCCCGTTGTCACGGTTGAACGGAAAAAAAGCGCACCGTGAACGCGACAAAATCGTCGAGCCTGTGTTCGATGACGTCGTTGATGGTTTCGGCGTCGATCCGGATGCGGTCATCGATGGAGTTCCGATCCGAATCCGGCAAAAGAGAATACATTGAACCAAATCCTTCCAAATAGAACTCCCAAACCCTTGTAAACACCGGAGATTGCCCTCTCTTCCAGGAAATTTTCTCGACAGCAGTGATTTAATTTATTATCCGATGTTTCGTGATAGTCTATTCAAAGCTCTGCCATTCTTTCTGCAGTTCGAAATGTTTATGGCGAAGCAGGATCAGACAATCGCAATGGAGAAAGCAGCGTCGGTGTATTCTTCCGCAAAAACGCAATTATTTCTGAATGTCCTGCGCAGCTGGAACATCGCCGAGGGAGCGCCCCGGACAGCAGAAACGCCACCTGACGGAAGCCGAGAAAAACGGCCGGTGAATACATGAGGGGGCAGGAACACGATGGCGACACATGAGGAGAGAAACGCTCGACTTGCGGGCGTTCTTGATACGCAGTTCTCAGAAAATCCATACGGCAACAATGCCTTCAGCCTTTCGGAAGCTTGCCCCGGAACGGAAGCGGAGGTGGAGGTGGAGAAAACCCCCCGGAATGCCGTTGAGCTGAGGGACGAGAACGCGCCGCTGCCTGAAACTCCGAAACGGAAGAAAGAAACGAAGAAGGCGCAGAAAAGCGAAGCGGGCGGAAGCGCCGCTGTTGCAAAAACTCGGGACCATGGCGTCGGATCGTTTTGGAAAACTCTCTGGGCAGCTCTTGCCGCCATTGCCACGTTCATGCTGTTGGTGTTCATGTCAACGACGCAATTGCCGAATGCTCCCCTTGCCGCGCAGAGAAACAACCAATACGGCCAGACGAACGTCCCGGAGAAAGCCGACTTCGTCGCGACCTCCGACCGTCTGAACGCGACCTCGGCGGGACGAAACATACAGGAGAGCGTGCAGGACGGCCCCGTCGCCGCGTGGGGAAACAACGAATACGGCCAGACGAACGTCCCGGAGAAAGCCGACTTCGTCGCGATCGCTGTGGGATGGCGTCACAGTGTTGCGCTGCGAAAGGACGGTTCCCTCTCCGCATGGGGATATAACAAAGACGGCCAGACGAACGTTCCGGCGGGAAACGATTTCGTCGCGATCGCTGCGGCAGGGTTCCACAGCCTTGCGCTCCGGAAGGATAGTTCCCTCGTCGCGTGGGGAGATAACGAATTCGGCCAGACGGACGACCCGGCGGGAATGGACTTCGTCGCGATCGCGGCGGGATGGCGTCACAGCCTTGCGCTCCGGAAAGACGGCTCCCTCGCCGCGTGGGGAGATAACTACTACGGCCAAACGAATGTCCCAAAGGGAAACGACTTCGTCGCGATCGCCGCGGGCGATTGGCATAGCATTGCACTCCGGAGGAACGGATCCATCGTGGCGTGGGGAGATAACGGCGACGGCCAGACGAATGTCCCGAAGGGAAAGGCCTTCGTCGCAATCACTGCGGGTGGGTCCCACAACCTTGCGCTCCGGAAGAACGGCTCCATCGCCGCGTGGGGAGATAACAAAGACGGCCAGACGAATGTTCCGAAGGGAAATACCTTTGTTGCGATCGCGGCGGGATGGAGCCACAGCATTGCGCTTCGGAGAGACGGCTTCATCGCCGCGTGGGGAAATCGAAGATCCAGGCCGACGAACATCCCGACAGGAAACGACTTCGTCGCGATCGCTGCGGGAGGGTTCCGCAGTCTTGTGCTCCGGAGGGACGGCTCCATCGCTGCGTGGGGATATAGCATAGACGGCCAGACGAACGTCCCATGAGGCAGGAGCTTTATCGCGATCGCTGTTAAAAGGCGACCGGTCCGGCGCTCCGAGAACAGAAAAACGGAGAGTCAAAGGGACAGAACGCACAGAGTTCGGCAAATAACATGAGGGGGCAGGAACACGATGGCGTCACCTGAGGAGCGAAACGCTCGACTTGCGGGCGTTCTTGATACGCAGTTCTCAGAAAATCCATACAGCAACAATGCCTTCAGCCTTTCGGAAGCTTACCCCGGAAATATTCTCTCCGACATTCAGCGGGCATTCAAGAAACGAAGGTACCAGCTGAAAATCCAGCCCGGCTTCCTGCCGGAACCCGCTCACGCTCTTTTCGGCGATCGTCAGTTGAGGGAAGAGGATTTCATCGCCGGCGAAAACAGGCTTCGGGATCCGATGCAGCGGATTTTCCACGAGATCTTCTGGTTCTGGCCGGAAACCTATGGCTCGGAGAAACATCCGGCAGGTGAACAAAAAGAGGCGCAACCGAACGGAAATATGTCGTCTCCAACCACGGCCTTCCTGGCTCCGCTTGCGAAGGGGGATCTCGGGGAAGCTGAAATCCGCTGGAGTAAATCCGCAAACGACACCGTCTCCGGAACGGCTGCGAGGCACAACATTGCCGTTTTGGCCCATATCCGGGCGCTTTCGGACCCCGAGGGAACGGAAGAAGCATACACCTCGGCGTTCGCTCTGTGGAAGGAACAGATCGAGCGGGCGGATTTCAGGAAACGAATCGCGAACCGCATTGTTGAGATCGACGACCCCCGCCTGTCGCCGGAAATGCTCCCGGAAATCATCGACGCCATACCGAAGCTTCTCCTCTCGCCGAACGTACGACGCGGCATATCGGCCGCGTACGAGGGCGAGAAACGTCAAGCGTTCCTTCATGCAAAACTTCTTTCCTCTTCCTTCGCTCCGGAGATACGGCGCGCGGTGCTGGCAGAAGAATCGAAGAAGCAACTGGAAACGATCCGTGAACTGTGCCGCAAAACGGAAGCGGAGGTGGAGAAAACCCCCTGGAATGCCGTTGAGCTGATCCGGATCTTTCTGAAAGACGCGACGCCGTCGTGGAGAGCCGTCGAGACGCTTCTGGGCGAAGACGCGGACGCCGTCATCGACGCGAGGAACAGCATGGCCGGAACGATTCGTTCGGCTGCCGTTTCCCTCGCCAATGCCACCGAAAACTGGGACGACTCTCTGACGCTCCAGGAGACGGCGGAATCGGTGTGCCGTCACCCCGGACAGAGAATGGACCAGATACGGGAAGATATGAAATTCGTTCGGAGGAAAGTCTCCTTCCGGCGCAGATTTGTTTCGCACAGGATGGATGTCGGGCTTCCGTGGGACGAGAACGCGCCTCTGCCTGAGACTCCGGAACGGAAGAAAGCGACGGAGAAGGATCAGGAAAAAAAGAAATCACCTCTGTCTGAGGTTCCGGAACGGAAGAAAGAGACGGAAAAGGCGCAGGAAAGCGAAGCGGGCGGAAGCGCCGCTGCTGCAAAGACTCGGGACCATGGCGTCGGATCGTTTTGGAAAACTCACTGGACAGCTCTTGCCGCAATTGCCGCTTTCATGCTATTGGTGTTCATGCAATTGCCGAATCCCACCCTCGTCGCTTGGGGGTCTAGCATCATCCGCAACACCACGTCCGCTCCGGAGGGAAAGGACTTCGTCGCGATCGCCGCAGGGTGGGACCACAGCCTCGCGCTCCGGAAGGACGGCTCCATCGTCGCGTGGGATACTACTGGTGTGGGCCAGACGAACGCCCCGTCGGGAACGGACTTCGTCGCGATCGCGGCTGGCGAGTGGCATAGCCTTGCGCTCCGGAAGGACGGCTCCATCGTCGCGTGGGAGACTATTGGTGTGGGCCAGACGAACGTCCCGGAGGAAAAGGACTTCGTCGCGATCGCGGCGGGAGGGCGGCACAACCTTGCGCTCCGGAAGGACGGTTCCATCGCCGCGTGGGGGTATAACGGTGCGGGCCAGACGAACGTCCCGTCGGGAACGGACTTCGTCGCGATCGCCGCGGGAGCGGCTCACAACCTTGCGCTTCGGAGGGACGGCTCCATCGCCGCGTCAGGAGAAAACAGATTCGGCCAGACAAACGTTCCGGAGGGAAACGACTTCGTCGCGATCGCCGCGGGAGGATACCATAGCCTTGCGCTCCGGAGGGACGGCTCCATCGCCGCGTGGGGAGATAAGTCTACGGGCCAGACGAACGTCCCGTCGGGAACGGACTTCGTCGCGATCGCGGCTGGCGAGTGGCATAGCCTTGCGCTCCGGAAGGACGGCTCCATCGTCGCATGGGGAAACCACGAATACGGCCAGACGAACGTCCCGGCGGGGAAGGATTTCATAGCGATCGCCGCGGGAGGGAAACACAGCCTTGCGCTCCGGGGCGACGCCTCCGTGCGCGAAGCGATCGTCGCCCGTCTGAACGCGATGCGGACGGGACGAAACGTACAGAAAAGCACGCAGGACGCCCGTGTCGCCGCGTGGGGAAACAACGAATACGGCCAGACGAACGTCCCGGAGATAGCCGACTTCGTCGCGATCGCCGCGGGGGAGAGGCATAACATTGCGCTCCGGAAGAACGGATCACTCACCGCATGGGGAGATAACAAGTCCGGCCAGACGAACGTCCCGGCGGGAACTGACTTTGTCGCGGTCGCCGCGGGTACGGCTCACAACCTCGCGCTCCGGAGGGACGGTTCCCTTGCCACATCGGGAGATAACAAATGGGGCCAGACGAGCGTTCCGTCGGGAAAGGACTTCGTCGCGATCGCCGCGGGTACGGACTCCAATCTTGCGCTCCGGAAGGACGGCTCCCTCGTCGCATGGGGGGAGGGGTTCGCTATGGGCCGGACGAATGTCCCTAAGGGAACGGACTTCGTCGCGATCGCCGTGGTAGCGTACTACAATCTTGCGCTCCGGAAGGACGGATCCCTCGCCGCATGGGGGCATAGCAAATCAGGCCAGATGAATATTCCGAAGGGAAAGAATTTTGTCGCGATAGCCGTGGGAGGGTACCATTGCCTTGCGCTCCGGAAAGACGGCTCCATCGCCGCGTGGGGAGATAACAAGTACGGCCAGACGAACGTTCCGAAGGGAAAGAACTTCGTCGCGATCGCTGCGGGAGAGAAACACAGCCTTGCGCTCCGGAAGGACGGCTCCATCGCCGCGTGGGGAGACAACAGCTACGGTCAGACGAACGTCTCGAAGGGAAATGACTTCGTCGCAATTGCCGCGGGTGGGTCGCACAGCCTTGCGCTCCGGGGCGACGCCTCCGTGCGCGAAGCGATCGCCGCCCGTCTGAAAGCAACTTCGACGGGGCGTAACATACGGGATAATGGACAGGATGGATTTCCCGCCGGATCGAAAACGAGCACGTAAAGTCCGAAGAGACAGGTATTGGTTGCGATCGCTGCTAGAGGGTGCCACAACCTTGCGCTCCGGAGGGATGGTTCCATCGTCGCGTGGGGAGATATCAGCACCGGCCAGGCGAACGTCCCCGAGGGAAAGGACTTCGTCGCGATCGCTGCTGGAATGTCTCTCAGCCTCGCGCTCCGGAGGGACGGCTCCATCGTCGCGTGGGGGGACTCTTGGGGGTATTACAGTTTCGGTCAGACGAACGTCCCGACAGGAAAAGGCTTTGTCGCGATCGCCGCGGGAGGGTTTCACAGCCTTGCGCTCCAGAAGGACGGCTCCATCGCCGCGTGGGGGGGAAACAAAAATCACTTCGAGGCGAACGTCCCGGAGGGAAACGACTTCGTTGCAATCGCTGCTGGAACGTATCACAGCCTTGCGCTCCGGAGGGACGGCTCCATCGTCGCGTGGGGAGATGACAAATTCGACCGTATGGACGTCCCGTGGGGAACGGACTACGTCGCGATCGCTGCGGGAGAGGATCACAACATTGCACTCCTGAGGGACGTCATTAGGGACGGCTGCACTATCATCGCACGGGGAAATAACGACTTCGGCCAGACGAACGTCCCGGAGGGATACGACTTTGTCGCGATCACTGCGGGTAAAAGGCACAGCCTCGCGCTCCGGAAGAACGGATCCATCGTGGCGTGGGGAGATAACAGCTGCGGCCAGACGAACGTCCCGGCGGGAACGGACTTCGTCGCGATCGCCGCGGGAGAATACCACAGCCTTGCGCTCCGGAAGAACGGATCCATCGTGGCGTGGGGAGATAACAGCAACGGTGAGACGAACGTCCCATGAGGCAGGAGTTTCGTCGCGATCGCTGTGGAAAGGCGATCGGTCCGGCGCTCCGAGAACAGACTGTATGCGTGACGAGCACGCTCATAATCCGGGGAGGCGCGCAATGTACGACACAAGTGTCGGGGGAATTTTGAAACGGGTTTTCTCTGAATTACGGCAAATCTGCTATCCGGCTTCTTTCCGGATTTTCGGGGGCGATTTCGTTCCGGAGCCGGCGCATGCGCCTTCGCGACGCACCTCTCAAATCGCTTCCGCGGCCACCGCTCTCTGGCGTCTCAGAAAGAAGCTCCAGGAAGCGGAGAACGCCGTTCTGCCGAAGGAATTGCGTCACCTGCCCAGGCACGTCATGGCCGCCTGGGATGCGATGGAATCCTGCGACATCAGGGTGCAGGACCACACGAACCAGGGTTACGATCCGGGGATGGCCGTTTCCGTTCTCACCTTCCAGCCGGAGAAAGGCGCGTTCAAGCCGCGGATTCTCGAGACGCTCAGGCCGACAGTTTTTTTCGAGAACACAATCATCCAGAGAGCGGATGTCATCGTCGCCGTTCCGGAAAGGGAGAGTTCCTCCGGACAGAGCGTTCTTCCGGAGGAATGAAGGGGGTATTTCCATGAGCGCTACGATCGACTACGGAATCGACCTCGGCACAACAAACAGCTCCATCGCCTCTATTTCCGGCACGGGGACGGAGATCATCGCGAACAGGGAAGGATCTCTGCAGACGCCTTCGGCAGTGTGGATCGACAAGCGCGGAACGCTTTACGTCGGCAGGGTCGCGAGGGAACACCATGTGGAGGATGAAGAGAACACAGCTGTCGAGTTCAAGCTCCACATGGGGGAAGAATGGAAGATACGCTTCTCGAAAAGCGAAAGGGAAATGTCCCCTGAAGAACTCTCGGCCGAGATTCTCAAATCCCTGCGTACCGATGTTCACAATTTCCGGGGAGAACTTCTGGACTCCATCGTGATCACCGTTCCTGCCGCATTCGACGTTCCGCAATCGATGGCGACGAACAGGGCTGCGGAACTGGCCGGCTTCCGGCAGTGTCTGCTCCTTCAGGAGCCGGTGGCGGCGGCGCTTGCGTACGGTTTTCAGTCCGCGGGCGCGAATGGATTCCAGTTGGTCTACGATTTCGGCGGCGGGACGTTCGACGCGGCGATCCTGGGTCTGAAGGAAGGGACGATCAGCGTCGTCAACCATAAAGGCGACAACTATCTCGGAGGAAAGAACATCGACTGGGATATCGTCGAGACGCTGCTTGTGCCGTTTCTCAAGTCCCAATACGCGCTCGAGGACTTCGACCGGTCCCACAGAGAGTGGCGGGGGGCATTCGCGAAGCTGAAGGCACATGCGGAAGATGCGAAGATCCAAGTATCCCGGACCCGGAAACCCCAGGAGATTTTCATCGAAAATCTGTGCAGCGACGCGAACGGAACGGAAGTCGAGTTGCTTTTCACCCTGACTCCGGAGCATCTCGAGAAGATCGTGGCGCCCCTGGCGAGCAAGTCGATCGCATTGTGCCGGAGCGTTCTCGCCGAAGCGGGCATCGGGATCGACCACATCGACAAGATCCTCCTCGTGGGCGGGACGAGCCTTCTGCCGTGTCTTCAGGATCGCATCCACGGAGAACTGTGTCCGCGGACGACATCGGAGATCGACCCCATGACTGTGGTTGCCCGCGGCGCCGCGATCTTCGCGTCGACGCAGAAAAAGGTCGTGGCGGGCGACGAAAGACGAACCGGCGCGTATGCGCTCAACCTGCAGTATGAACCTGTCGGAAATGATACGAGCCCTATTGTTGCGGGAAAGGTCTTCGCTTCCGGGAGGAAGATTGCATCGTATTCCGGCTTCGCCCTCGAATTCATCGAGACAACCAGCCAATGGCGAAGCGGCAACGTAGCCATCGATCCCGAAGGAACCTTTTTCCTGGAGTTGTCGGCGGAACCGGGACGCCGGTGCGAGTATCGAATCACCCTTCTGGATGACAAGGGAAACCCCGTCGACACGGAGCCGAACTCTATCCATTACACCGTCGGAAATACGATAGAAACCGCCCCCCTGACGCACACAGTGGGAGTCGCCATGGCCGACAATCGTCCCGACCTCTTTTTCCGTAAGGGAGATTCTCTTCCGAACCGGTCGACGCGAACGCATCGAACCGTGACGGAACTCGATCCGAAGAGGCAAGGGGAAATCAGAATCCCTATCGTTGAAGGCGAGGATACCGAGCAAGCGGACCGGAACAGTCTCATAGGATATCTGACAATTTCTTCCGGCGATCCGCGACTGAGGAGGAGGCTTCCGGTCGGTAGCGAGGTTGAGATCACGATTGCAATCGACGCATCGCGGACGGTCCGGACCGAGGCGTATATTCCGTTGCTGGAAGAAGTCTTCGAAGAGGTCTTTCGCCCGGTCGTCACACTGAAACCGGTGGAAAAGATGGATGAAGACTTCAAGGCGCAAAAGATGCGCCTCGAAAAGTTGCGGGAACAGGTGCATTCCGTCGATTCCAGGGAAGGAAGAGAGGCTCTGGAGCGGGTGGATGACCAAGGGCTGCTCGCGACAGCCGAACGTCAGGTCGCCGCCGCGCACGGGAACGACGATTCAAGGGGAGAAGCCGAGAAGCGTCTGCTTGATTTGAAGCGGGCGCTTGACGATGTGGAACGACGGATTGAATTCCAGGTCTTCATAAAAGAGACGAACGAAGCGTTGAACGAAATCACTGAAAGGATTGAACAATACGGGGACCAAAAAGAAAAGACGGCAATTCTTGAAACACAGCGTTCCATACGAAGCGCTGCGGCAAACCGGAACAGAGACACCATAGAGAGACTCCTGCTGGAGGCAAGAATTCTTTCGCAGCATGCATATAACTGGGAACTCATTTTCCTGTCGCTTCACAATTCTGTTTCCCGTATGAAGAACGCCGATGACGTATTGAAGCTCTTGTTTATTGGAATCGAGGCAATGAAAAGATCAGACAGACAAAAGCTCGAACAAGTCGTCAGAGCTTTGATCTCCCTGTTGCCGGAAGACGAAATTCGCGCGAGCGCCGGAGCGCTTGCAGTGAGCGGATATGGCGGCGGGACAAAAAACGCGTAACCACCGGAACAATGTTTCCTGACGGCGGAAGGAAGGGAAAAACGTGAATCAAACAAAAGCTTCGGCGGAGGCAGAGTTTGGAACCCTTTTCAAGGAAGCGAAAAAACTGGCCGGGAGAGGAAAATTCCGGGAAGCCCAGGAGATCATCGACACCATTTCGGCACGGATTCCCGGTGAAGAGGTTCTGCTTTTGGACCTGAAGGCGAGAATTCAGGCCCAGCAGGGTTATTTTCTCGAGGCGGAACGGTTGTGGGAACGCGCGAAATCGATCGCCCCGGAAGATGAGACGATAAAAAAGGCGCTTGAGGATCTACGGGGAAGAAAACATTTTTCTTCGTACGTTCCGCTGTTTGCGGGGGGTATTTGCGGAATCGCGCTCTGCCTCGTCCTTCTGGTCGTTCTTGCAGGGATCTGGAGCGTCGCATTTTCTGCGATTCCGGAGCTGCGCTCGCAGGTGCGGGAACTCAGCGCATCCGTCTCCGAAATGCATGGTGTGATCCGGAAGAGCGATGTGAAAACGGAAGAATCTTTCGGCGCTCTCGAGCGACGGATCGACGATTTCGCCGTATCAGCCGACATCAGGAACGAGGTCTTCCGAAAGAATGCCCTTGAAGCGGGGGAAAGACTGGACGATTTGAGCCGGTGCGTCGGCCGTTTGGCCGTCTCGTTCGATTTCGCGAACGGTATCAACGTGACCGAACGTGTCGAAGACCTTGGACGTCACGCAAGCATTCTCTCGGTATCGACCGATGTGATAGCCGATACGCTCAGAACGGGGAACGTCGAAATGGAGAAACGGTTGGACGCCTTGAAACATCAGATAGAAGCGCTTTCGGTGTCGGCCGATATCATGAACGATATGCTCAGGAAGAACGATACGAGAGGAACCGGATCTGGGTTGTCGCGAATGGGTTTCTGAACGGTCCGGACTTCCCCGGAATGATCCGGCGCCATTCCCAGAAAACCCCGGACGCCGATTTGCGCTTGGTTCCTTTCGCTTTCGTCGTTTCCCGGTGTCGTGCATCCGGTTTCCGAAAGAAGCTGCCTTTCCGCGGGGGCTTACTCATATCCTCAAAAAGTTTTTGTGGGCAAGAGGGATCCATCAATTAAGGAACGATTCCGAAAACCCTCTCCCCGCAATGCTTTTCAGGATTCCAGGCATGTAGGCCGTCAAGTCTATCGACGACCCATCAATTAAAAAAGTTGAACTCTATCCATTCAGTCTCATTCGGCTGCTTGGGCAGCCCGTTCACAAGAGCGTCGAGATATTTCGCAGTCCCGTCGTTGCTCATTCGGCGTCACAGGTCTTCCAGGAAACGGGTGATGTCCTCCGCCGGCGGTAACTGACCTACAAACGACTTGGGCAGAGTTCCGGTGATTTCATAGGTCGCCACGCCGATTGGTTTTCCGGCGTCGTGCGTTCTGATGAATGAGAACGCTCCTGGACCAGCCAAACTTGCGGATCATGCGGTGAAAAAGCCGCTCCCGGGATCCCTTGAGCTTGCCCATGACGAAGAGTTTTTTTCACCCAAGCGATTCCTCCAACCAGTGGTTGGAGTCTTGTATCGCCGTGATATTCCGAGAAGAACTGGCGCTTGTACCAGAAGCTCTGGATCGACAAATACCGCTTGGGCGGAGCGGATGCATTCCTTGATCTCGCTCAACAGACGTGGATACTCCCCCGCTTCGCCGAGGCCGTTATCAGGGGTTGCATCAGCAGGGGGTATCCATATCGTCCCTGAGCCTTCGGGCACGAGGCTCAAAAAAACCTCTCATTTTTCGATCCCCTACGAATTGTCGCCACGCAATCTATTCGATCTCCATAACGCACACCGTGAACACGACAAGATCGTCGAGTCTGTGTTCGATGACGTCTTTCATGACCTCGATATCAAGCTCCCGGTAATCATGAATGAGGACATTGCGGAAGCCGACCATGCCTTCAAGCAGTTTCGAGAGTTCCTTCGGTATGAGTCCTTCCCTGGCCAACATGGAGAAGGAGGCCCGGCTCTCCTTCGGGATCCCGAGTTTCCTGACCCTGACGACGTGGTTGGCAAGGTCGATGCAGAGTTC
>CAZVUT010000038.1:15393-19030 GCA_964630155.1 uncultured Synergistaceae bacterium | reverse complement strand
CGCAGGGCCGTGTTCGCCTACGCGAAGCAGCGCGACCTCTTCGTCTTTCAGCGCAATCCGTCGACGCTTCAGAGCGTCCAGACGTACAGCCGGTTTCTGGGCGAGACGGATAACTTCAGGAAGACGCCCATCGCGAACGCGGGCGCCGGAATGACGCCCGGGCTCCGTCTCCGGATCGGGTACGGGGTCGCGTCGAATGTCAAGATCGCCGAGATGTACGCCGAGAAGGCGCTCGACATGGGCCTCCGGAAGGAAAGCACCGCGTGCTACCTCTTCGATGGGGAGAACGGCTGGGCCGTCGGCGAGTTGAAGCCGTCCTTCGTTCTGGCGCAGCCGGATCCCGGTTTCCGGGAGCTGTCGCAGCGGATCAACGCCACGCCGTCGACGCTTTCGCGGTACCTGAAGGCCTTTCGTCTGCTCGACGCGCCGTTCAGCGCCGCGGAGTTCTCCAGCGTTCTCGACATTCACCCCAAGAGCGCCCGCAAGATCCTGGCGCGTTGCCTCAACGCGGGGTTCATCCGGATCGAGAGCACGCGGGCGCCGCTGCGCAAGGGGCGCCCCGAGAATCTCTACGCGTGCGATCCGAACGTCGGGAAACGCCTGAATTGCTGAGTCGCCCGAAATTCGGGCATTGCGGCGCTGCCGGATAGAGACGTTTGAAGTCGGCTGTCGGATGCGGCGAAAGGGGGGAAAGATTCTCATCCGGGGGAACAAAAAATCTGAAGGGGGAGTCCAGAGATGAAGTTCACAGCGAAATTGTTCGTTCTGGCAAGTCTTCTGTTCGCGGTTGCCTTTTCGGCGCCGGCGAACGCGGCCCAGACGGTGAAGCTGGCGCTGAGCATCAACCCCGATATGAGCGATCCCTGCTACGTCATGGCCGTCATCTTCAAGAACTACGTCGAAACCCGCACTGGCGGGAAATACGTCGTCGAGCTGTACCCGTCGAACGTCATCGGGAAGGAGCGCGAACGCCTCGAACTCATCAAGGCGAACGGCATCCAGATCAACTTCGGGTCCATCGGCGGGCTCAGCAATATCTACAAGCCCGGCATTCTCCTCAACACGCCCTTCATGTATTCGGGCGACAAGGTCGTCCACGCGGTTATGGAGAGCGATTTCGTGAAGTGGCTGTTCGAGGACATGTACAAGAAGACGGGCATCCGGTCCATCATGGTCTTCGATATCGGCGGGCTCTCCTGCTTCACGAACAACGTCCGCCCCATCGCGACCGTGGCCGATATGAAGGGAATCAAGTTCCGCGCCATGGACGACAGCCAGGTCGAGATGTTCCGCGCCCTGGGCGCGAACGCGGTCCCGATGGCGTTCGCCGAGCTGTATTCCGGTCTTCAGACCGGCGTCGTCGAGGGACAGGTCAACCCGATCAACATCACGATCAGTTCGAAGTTCTTCGAGGTGCAGAAGTACATCACGATCAGCCGCACGATTCTCGGCAGCCAGTGGGTGACCGTCAACGACAAGTGGTATTCGTCGCTTCCGGCCGAAGACCGGAAGATCTTCGACGACGCGTTCCATTACGGCAACGTCGCCGCCAGGGGACAGAGCCAGATCATCCAGGCCACGGGCATGAAGTTCCTCGAGGAAAAGAAGATGACCGTAACGCCCATTACGGACGAGAACTACAGGGAATTCCAGAAGATCGGGCGTACGGCCGTTCTCGACTGGTGCAAGACGAAGATGGATCCCGAGATCGTGGACCGTTTCCTCAAGACGGTCGACGAGATCGAAAAGAGCGTTCAGGGGACGAAGTAGCGTCTCCCGAACCGGAGCGTTCCCGAAGGATGACAATCTTTCCATGAAGGCCGGAACGCGCCCTCGTCAGCGGGAGGGCGCGTTCCGACAACAGCGAGGAGGGGGATCCATGCCGGGCGGAGAACGGGAAACATCCGTTTTTTTCGTTGTGATGGAGCGGTTCGAGAAGTTTTTGACCGGCGCGTGCGCCGTTCTTCTGGCTTCGATAACCGCCATTGTTCTCGTAAGCGTTTTCTTTCGTTATGTCCTTGGCGACGCGCTGAGCTGGTCGGAAGAAGCAAGCCGCTTTCTCGTCGTCTATGTCGGCCTTATCGGCGCCGCGACGGCGCTGTACCGGGACGAACATGCGGCGTTCACGGCCGTTCTCGTCCTTTTTCCGAAGGGGCTTCAAAAAGTCTGTCATATTCTGAACTATCTCCTGATCGGCGCGTTCGCGGGCGTGATGCTCGTCTACGGGGCGGGGCTCGCCGCCGATTCCGGAGCGACGGCCGAGATCATCCCGATTCCGATGTGGATTCCCCTCATGTCGGTTCCGCTCAGCGGCGGTATCCTGCTTCTCGTTTCGCTGCTGAAGATCGTCTCGGAACTGTCCCCGAAGGCGAGGTGAGGCGCGGATGTTCGCATGGATCGCCCTCGCGTTTTTCGGAATGATCCTGATCGGAATGCCCATCGCGTTCGCGCTCGGGATCACCGGCCTCATCGGCCTCATGCTGACGATGGGAACCAGCCTGTTGATGCTCGTGCCGCAGCAGATCTTCTCCGGGATGAATTCGTTCGTCCTGATGGCGATTCCGCTCTTCCTGCTCTCCGGAGAGCTGATGAACGTTTCGGGGATCACGGAGCGCATCGTCGCCTTTACGAACACCCTTGTCGGCCATCGCAAGGGGGGCCTCGGGCACGTCAATATCGTCGCGAACATCTTCATGGCCGGAATTTCGGGCGCGGCGGTCGCCGATGCTGCGGCCCTCGGGACGATGCTGATCCCAGCGATGAGCAGATCCGGGTATTCGCGGCCCTACTCCTCGGCGCTCACCGCGGCCGCGTCGATCATCGGGCCGACCATTCCGCCGAGCATGGCGATGATCGTCTACGGATCGGTTGCGAACACGTCAATCGCCGGGCTTTTCGCGACGGGGTTTCTTCCGGGGCTTCTGATGGGCATCCTGTACATGATTCTCAACCACCGCATTTCGAGCAAACGCGGGTACCAGATGCAGGCGGAAAAGGCGTCCCGGGCCGAAGTATTCAAGGCGATGAAGGACGGAATCTTCGC
Organism: uncultured Synergistaceae bacterium; assembly: GCA_964630155.1. Classification (GTDB taxonomy): domain Bacteria; phylum Synergistota; class Synergistia; order Synergistales; family Aminobacteriaceae; genus CALFXN01. The sequence continues at coordinate 15,987 of CAZVUT010000038.1, read as the reverse complement.
CCTGTTCATGCCCGTGATCATTCTGGGGGGGATCCTTTCGGGGATCGTCACTCCCACGGAAGCCGCGGGCGTCGCCGTGGGCTACGCGCTCTTCGTCGGCCTGTTCATCTTCAGGACGCTGACGCTCCGGAATATCTGGGAGGCTCTGAAAAACACCGTCGCCATTTCGGGCGTGTCGCTTCTTCTCGTTTCGGTCGGAGGCATTCTGAGCTGGGTGCTCACCGTGGCGCAGATTCCCCAGACCATCGCGTCGACGATCCTCGGGATAACGACGAACAAATACTTCTTTCTCCTGCTCGTCTGCATTCTTCTTCTCATCGTCGGCTGTTTCATGGACCTGACGGCGTCGATCATCATCCTCACGCCGATTCTCGCGCCGATCGCGGCCCAGCTGGGCATCCATCCGCTGCACTTCGGCATCACGGTCGTCCTGGCGCTCAATATCGGACTCAACACCCCGCCGGTCGGAGCGGTTCTCTTCGTCGTCGCCTCGATCGGGAAGGTTCCGATGGAGAGCATGCTCCGGGAGATCTGGCCCTTCATCATCTGCCAGATCGTCGCGCTTGCCGTCGTGGCGTTCATTCCCTGGTTCAG
>CAZVUT010000038.1:11975-15293 GCA_964630155.1 uncultured Synergistaceae bacterium | reverse complement strand
GTGGTCTCGAACTGCGGCCTCGCGCTGGTTCCGGCCGTTCCGGACAAGCTGGGATTCCTGCGGGATTACATGCGTCCGTATATCCCGGAGGGGATCGAGGCCTCCTGGGAATGGCGGACGCTCGAGGACATGATGGACCGTATCGACGCGTCGAAGTACGTGACGGACCTCGCGTTTCTCGTCGCGCACGGCCCCGTCCGCCTGGCAGCGATGGGGTTCGACAACCGCCCCGCGGCGCCGGAAGAGCTGGAACGCATGAAAGAGCTCGTCGCAGCCGGGATGGAAAGCGGCGCCGTCGGCCTTTCGAGCGGCCTCATCTATCCGCCCGGCTGCTTCGCCGGGACGGAGGAACTCGTCGAACTCTGCCGTGTCGTCGCGCGGTACGGCGGCGTCTACGCCACGCACATGCGGAGCGAGTCGGGCGAACTCCTGAAATCAGTCGCGGAGGCCATCGATATCGGACGGCGAAGCGGCTGCCCCGTGCATATCTCGCATCACAAGGTCATGAAACAGTTCGAGGGGGACTCCGAAAAAACGCTCGGGATGATGGAGGACGCGCGGCGCGAGGGAATCGACGTCACCTGCGACGTGTATCCGTATACGGCCGGCTCGACGATGATCGGCGCGCTGCTGCCCCCGTGGGTCAACGAGGGGGGCGTCGACCGGCTGATCGGGCGTCTCGAAGATCCGGGAACCCGGAAGCGCATCACCGAGGATATGAAGAAGGATCTTCCGGGCTGGGACAACTTCGCCAGGGACGCCGGCCTGGAGAACATCCTCATCTTCACGGCGGAACGGGACAAATCGCTTGAAGGGAGAACGATCGGAGACGTCGCGGCGGAGCGGCGCGCAGATGTTCTCGAAACGTTTTACGACATCATTGTCTCGGAGCGCGCAAACAGCACCGTCGCGATGTTTTCCCAGTCGGAGAGCGATAACCGCCGAATCATCGCGCACCCGCTCTCGATGATCGGCTCGGACTCGCACCCTGCGGCCACGAGCGGCGTCTACGCCTCCCGCCGGTCCCACCCCCGCGCGTTCGGGACCTTTCCGCGCGTTCTCGGGAAGTATGTTCGGGAGGATCATGTGCTGCCGCTCGAAACCGCGATATGGAAGATGACGGGGTTCCCGGCGCAGCGCTATCGCCTTTCGGACAGAGGGCTGATCCGAAAGGGCCTCGTCGCCGATCTCGTCGCGTTCGCGCCGGAGGTCGTCCGGGACCGCGCCGATTTCCGGGACACGAACGTCCCCTCGGAAGGCGTTCGCTTCGTCTGGAAACGGGGAAAGCTCGTCGTCCGGGACGGCAGGATGGTCGCCGGACCGTCCGGAATGTGCCTCAGGGCGAACAGGGGCTGAAAACCGGAAAAAAGGGCGGGGCGTCCCCCTTTCGGGAGTCGCCCCGCCCTTCGTATCCCCGCAGGTCCGGCGTGTCAGCAGGAGTAGTACAGTTCGTACTCCTTCGGCGTCGGGACGTCGTTGACTTCCTTGGCTTCCTTCCGCTTGAGCGTGAGCCAGTTTTCGAGGAAGGACTTCGGGAAGACGTCGTTTGCAAACAGGAAGTCGTGATCCTTTTCCAGTTCGTCGAGGGCTTCGTCGAGGCTCTGGGGCAGCAGGCGCAGTCCCATCTTCTCGACGTCCGCGTGATAGATGTTCGTTTCGATCGGTCCGAAGCCCGCCTTCGCCGGGTCGATGGAGCGGCGGACGCCGTCGAGCCCCGCCTGAAGCAGCGCCGCGAAGAGGATGTACGGGTTCGCGGTCGCGTCGGAGGAGCGGAATTCGTATCGTCGCTCGTCGGGGGCCTTGGCGTAGCCGGGAATCCGGATGATCGCGGAGCGGTTCGAGGTCGCGAAGGCCACGCAGATCGGAGCCTCGTAGCCGCGGACAAGGCGCTTGTAGGAGTTCGTCGATGCGCTCGCGACGGCCGAGAGCGCCGGAGCGTGCGCGAGGATTCCGCCCATGAAGCTCAGCGCGAGGTCGGACAGTCCGCCGTAGTTGTCAGACGGCCCGGCGAAGACCGATTTGCCGTCCTTGAAAAGCTGCATGTGGACGTGCATGCCGCTTCCCGCCTCGCCGTAGAAGGGCTTTGGCATGAACGTCGCGGTGCAGCCCCGTTCGGCCGCCATATTCTTTATGAAGTGCTTGATCAGCATCGTGCCGTCGGCGAGGAATTTGGCCTCTCCCATCGCGACTTCGATCTCCTGCTGCCCGGGGCCTCCGACCTCGTGGTGGTGGTACTTCACGGGGATGCCGAGGGCGTCGATGGCCGCGGCCATATCGGCGCGCAGGTCGCGTGAGGCGTCCGAAGGCGCTTCGAGGTGATAGCCGCCCTTGCGACGGACCGCGAGCCCCAGCCCGTCCTCGTCGCTCGAACGCCATTCGGCCTGGAGCGACTCGACTTCAAACCCGGAACGGTTCAGCTCGTTCCAGTACGAGACGGAGTCGAGGATATAATACTCGAATTCCGGCCCCACGAAGAAGGAGTCGGCGTATCCCGTCGACCGGAGAACGTCGAGCGCCCGGTCGAGAATGGCGCGGGAGTCCCCCGCGTACGGACGGAAGCCGTCGGGATGGATTTCATGGACGGTTCCGAGGAAGCTCAGGGTTTTTCGCGACCAGAACGGGTCCTCGAACGCCGTCCGAAAGTCCGGAATGAACACCATATCGCTCGCCTCGATGGCCGCGTAGCCGTAATTCGATCCGTCGAAACCGAAGCCCCGCGTGAAGAGCTTCTCGGAAAGCGCCGATGCCGGAACGCTCAGATGCCTCCACGAACCGGAAAGCTGGGTGACCTTGAAATCCAGCGTCTCGACGCCTTCATTCTCCACATAGTGCTTCAGTTCCTCGAAAGAAGTAAACATTGTTCCGCCTCCTCGTGTTTTTTTTGCCTTTCTCTGGTGACGACAAGAATTCCCTTCCGTAACAGGGGGGGGTAATCCGTATTTTTATCCTCCTTTGCATACCTGCCGGTGGTAGAATCAATACATAGTAAAAAAATCGGGTATTCCCGAAGCAGGGGAAAAACGGGGGGAAAACGATTATGCCTCTTCTGGTATTTTCCGTTCCTGACATGTCATGTCAGCACTGCGTGAAACGGATTCGGGAAGCGCTTTCACGTGCGGGATTCGAAGCGGACGTGTCTCTGGAAAACAAAACAATAACCATAAACGCGAACGATCCCGAACAGATCGTCCGCATTCTTGACGATGCGGGGTACGACGCCCGACAGCAGTGATCGTCACCAGTTCAGGACGTTCACCGAATCTGCGTTGAGTCCGTCGGCCTGAAGCGCGAGGCTTCCGAGCGGATCGGCCGCGATGC
>CAZVUT010000038.1:0-11875 GCA_964630155.1 uncultured Synergistaceae bacterium | reverse complement strand
ACGGCGCGTCCGAAGGTGAGCTTTTCGGTCACGGGAATGACGTGCGCGACATGCGTCCGCATCGTCGAGCGATCCCTGAAGAAGGTCCCCGGCGTCGCCTTCGCGGCCGTGAACCTTGCGACGGAAACGGCCTTCGTCGTTCTCGACCGCGACGTTCCGTTCGGAGATCTGGAGGCGGCCGTGGAGAAGGCCGGCTATCGCGTCTCCCATGAGGCGCCCGAGGACGCGGAGAAAACCCGCTATGCGGAGGCGCGGCGGACGGTCCTGGCGGCGTGGGCCGCGACCGCTCCGCTGATGGCGCTGATGGCGCTTCACATGGCGGGACGTCACGTTCCGTACTATCTTCCGCTCGAAGCGCTCGGCGGCGCGGCGGCGATATTCCTCGCGGGACGCCGGACGCTCGGGGGCGCGTGGATCGCCCTGACGCACGCACACGCGAACATGGACGTCCTCGTCTCGCTCGGGGCGATCGCGGCGTGGAGCACGTCGCTGCTGTCCCTTGCCGGCGCGGACATCCAATCGTTCGGCGCGATCGGCGCGATGATCGTCGCGCTGCATGTCACGGGGCGGTTCATCGAGTCGCATCTTCGCGACCGCGCGGCGAAGGCCATCAAGTCCCTCGCGGCCCTGCAGCCGCGCGAGGCCCGCGTTCTGGACGCTTCCGGCGCGGAACTCTCCGTGCCGATCGGGGCGGTCGCATCCGGCGTCTCCGTGATCGTGCGTCCGGGAGAGCGCATCCCGGCCGACGGCGTGATATCGCAGGGGCGGACGTCGGTCGACGAGTCGATGATCACGGGAGAGCCGATCCCGGTGCTCCGTGGACCGGAAGAGCCGGTGACCGGAGGATCGCTGAACCTGTCGGGCGAGATCCGCGTCACCGTGACGGCAGCGGGCGAGGACGGCTTTCTCGCGCAGATGCTGTTGCTTGTGCGCGAGGCGCAGGGAGCGAAGATCCCGATCCAGGCGTTCGCCGATCGCGTGACGAACGTCTTCGTTCCCGCGATTACGCTGATCGCGCTCTTCAGCGCGCTCGCGTGGTTCATCCGGTCCGATCGCCTGATTCCGCTTCTCGACCGGGCCGCCGATTTCATTCCGTGGACGACGTCCGTTCGCGATCCGGCGTCGCTCGCGGTGTTCGTTTTCGTCTCGACGATCGTGATCGCGTGTCCGTGCGCGCTCGGCCTGGCGACGCCGATGGCGCTGATCACCGGGACCGGCGCGGCGTCGAGGCTCGGGCTGATCATCCGCAACGCCGAGGCGATCCAGACGGCGCGGGACGTCGGCGTCGTCGTCGCGGACAAGACGGGCACGATCACGGAGGGCCGTCCGTCCGTTTCGGCCTCGGAGATCGCCCCGGCCGACCTCGAAGCGGCGGCGGCGCTCGAGGCGCGGTCGAACCACCCGCTCGCGCGGGCCATCGCGGCCCTCCCGCACGGCGATGTGTCGGTCGAAGATGTCGAAGAAACAGCGGGCGAAGGGGTTTACGGCGTCGTCGGAGGCGTGCGCTACTTCGTCGGGCGTCCGGAGGACGCGGAGAAGTACGCATCGGAGCTGTCGCAGGGGCGGACGGTTGTCGAGGTTCGCCGCGACGGCGCGTTCGCCGGCTGGATTTCCATCGAGGACCGGATCCGCGAGGATTCGTCCGAGGCGGTCCGGAGGCTGAAGGAGTCTGGAATCCGCGTCGTGATGGCGACGGGGGACGAAAAGAGGACGGCCGAGGCCGTGGCGCGCAGAGTCGGGGTCGACGAGGTCTATTCGCGCGTGCGGCCGGAGGAGAAGCTGTCGCTCGTTCGGCGGTTGCAGGCTTCCGGGCGCAAGGTGCTGATGGTTGGCGACGGGCTGAACGACGCCGCGGCGCTCAAGGGGGCCGACATCGGCGTCGCGATCGGCTCGGGAACGGACCTCGCGATCGAGAGCGCGGATATCGTCATCGTTCGCGGAGGGCTCTCGCTCGTCGCGGACGGGATCGCGATTTCCCGAAAGACCTTTTCGGTCATCCGCCAGAACCTTTTCTGGGCGTTCGCGTACAACGTCGTGGCCGTTCCGCTCGCCGCGCTCGGGCTGTTGCATCCCCTGATCGCCGAGTCGGCGATGGCGATGAGTTCGATCTCCGTGATTCTCAACTCGATGCGGATCCGGTAGGCGCGGAATAAAGCGAGGGCCGGGGGAACTTCCCCGGCCCCAGCTTTATTTCGTTCCGAAGCTCAGTGACAGCTTCCGTGGCAGCCGGAACACCCGCCGCCGCAGCCTCCGCCGCACCCGCCGCTCTGAAGCTCGCGGATCACCGGGAGGAAGACCTCGACGATTCCGTGAAGGTGCTCGAGCCCCTCGTCTCCATCCTGCATCCCGAGAGTCTCCCGGACGTTCTCCGCGCTGTCCGCGCCCTGGGCGACGCTCATGACGACATCTCTCAGCGTAATCTTTTTCGCCGCGCAGATCATTGTGTCCGCGGGCATGGAACTCCAATCCATCAAATGTGCCTCCTACAATAGTGACGTTCGTGGAACAGTGCTATTGTACCGAAAAAACGTCAAAACCGCTATTCGGCGGCGACGAGTCCGGATTTCCGGTCCACGGTGAACTTCCGCAGGAGCGTCTCCATCCGTCCCGCGCCTTCCGCGATCTTCTGCGCTTCGGTCGCCACGCCGTCCGCGGCCCGGGACGTCTCGCCTACGGCGCTCCGGACTCCTTCGACCATGTCCGCGATCCGGACCGTGGTCTTGGCGACCTGATCGATGGAACGCGCCATCTCCTCGCTCGACGCGGCCTGCTCCTCCGAAACGGACGCGAGCCCGTGGATCGAGTCCACGACGCCGGCGATAGCCGCGAGGCTTTCCTGGAGGCGTTTCTGCGCCCCCTCGGCCTTGACGGTGGTGCTCGTCATGATGGCGCCCGCCTCCTGCGTCGCGGTGATGGACTGTTCGGAGTTCGTCTGAAGCGTCGTGATGAGCCGCGCGACTTCCTGCGCCGATTTCGCCGATTCCTCGGCGAGCTTGCGCACCTCGTCGGCGACGACCGCAAATCCCCGGCCGGCGTCTCCCGCGCGCGCCGCCTCGATCGCGGCGTTCAGCGCGAGAAGGTTCGTCTGGTCGGCGATGGAGGTGATAACCGTGACGAAACGGGAGATTTCCTCGACCGAGGCCACGAGCCGGCCGATCTGTTTCGCGCTTTCGTCCGAACGCGAGGCGATCTTCCGGATGTCGCCGATAACCTCGTCGACCTGTCCGACTGCCTCGCGCGCCATCTTCCCGGCGCCTTCGCCGAAGGTCGCTCCGTCCGTCGCCGTCTTCGCGGCGCTCTGCGTGCCGGACGCGACCTCTTCGATCCCGGCGTTCGTCTGCTGGATCGCGGCGCTGTTGGATTCGGAGAGGGACGTAACCTCTTCGACGGTCCCCCGGATCTCCTCGACGGACGCGTTCGTCTCCTGCGAGAGCGCGGCCAGGGATTCCGCTCCCCTGGCGAGTTCGTGCGCCGTATCCATGATCTGCCGCACCGCTTCCGCCTGCGAGGCGACCATCGCGGCGAGCGCGTCCGCGAGAACGCCGATCTCGTCGCGCGAGTCGTAGTTGAAGTCCTCCCGCGAGATCGTGAGGTCGCCCTTCCCCGCCCGTTCGGCAAGTCCGACCGCGCCTGCGAGCGGGCGCGTGATGGCGCGCGTGATGAGGAAGGAGATCAGCAGCCCCGCCAGAATGGCGAATACGATTGCGCCGACGATGACTTTCGTTGCGCCGGAAGCCTCCGCGACCGTATAATTCGCGATCTCTCCGGCGCGGGCGACCCCTCCGTCGGTGACCTTCCGGGCGGCGGCGAGAACGTTGCCCGCGCTCTGTGCGCGTTCGACATCGAGGGAGACGAGTTCGGCCCATGTGCTCTTGTAGTTCCGTATGGCGAGGTCGTAGTTTTTGGCGGCTTTTTCGACTTCGTCGATGATGTCGAGGTTGGCCTTCTGCGCCGTGACCTTCCGGAGGGCGTCGAGCGTCGGAAAGATTCCGCCGATGATCTTCTGGACGCGGTCGAGCTGCGCCGGTTTTCGGGACAGGATGCCCGTGTACGTGAGGATTCGGGCGTCATTCACGGCCTGTATGGCGTCGTTGAGCATCCGGATCTTGTCGAGCCTCCCGAGCAGGGCGTCGGATTCCTTGAATTCGTTGACCTCCGTTATGAACGTATCGTACTGCGTTCGCAGAAAGTTGTTCGACATGCGAACGAACGTCTTCCCCGTCTTGTCGGCGTTGCGCATTTCCTCTTCCATCTTTCCGAGGACCGTCTGCGTCGCCTCGAAGCGCGAGACGAAATCGTCAAGCCCCTTGGCCGCGACGTCGGCGTTGCCCTTCAGGGTCGTCAGACCGGGGTATTTCGCCGCGAGGTTGGCGGCCTCCTTCAAACGGGTGCGGACGCTCGCGACATGCGCCGTCGCGTCTTCGACGTGTTTCGGATCCCCGGTCTGCACGAACGCTTCCGTTTTGAGGACGATGTTCACGGACTGCCGCTCAATCTCCGCGGCGATCCGGACGCTCGGGACATACTGCTCCGAAAGCGACGTCGCTTCGCCGCTCAGATCCGAGAGCTTGCCGCTGCTGATAACCCCGACCGCTGCGAAAATGGCGAGGAGTACTCCAAACCCCGCCGCAAGCTTCATCCCGATCCTGAGATTTCTCATCGCGTTTCCTCCTTGCGCTTCGGATGTGTTCGCCGCCCGCGCCCGAAGGGCGCCACGGCGGCGGCCGGAAAACTCCTAACGAAGCCGGTAGCGGTTGACGGGCCGCCCGGTGGCGTGATATTGGAGATCGATGGAAACCCGGTTCTTCTGGACGAGGTGCCCCAGATAACGGCGTACGGTGGCCGGAGCGATTCCGGCGGACGTCGCGGTTTCCTCGCAGGTGACCGGGGCTCCGGCGGAGCGGAGCGTTTCGATTATTTTTTCGAGCGTTCCTTCCTGAAGTCCCTTGGGAAGTTCGCCGATCGATTCCTTGGTGTCGCGGAGCGTCCGGAACGAGAAGACCCCGTCAACGACATCCTGGGAGAGCGGCGCGCCGGACGCGAGCGTATCGAGAATGCGGCGGTAGATCGTGTACGCGTTCAGCGTCGATCGGAACCGGTCGAAGCTGAAGGGCTTGATGAGATAGTCGAGCGCGCCGAGGCCGATGGCTTCCTTGAGGTAGCGGCATTCGTCCGCGGCCGATATGAGGACGACGTCGACGACGTTTCCCCTCCGGCGAACCTCCCGGAGCGCCTCGATTCCGTTCATTCCGGGCATATAGATGTCGAGGAGCATCAGGTCGATATCCCGGTCCTCCAGATGGCGCAACATGGAGTCGCCGCCGTCGGCCGTTCCCGCGGAGACGAAGTTGTCCATGCTCGACAGGTAGCGGAGGTTGATCCGGCATATCATCGGATCGTCGTCGACGATCAGGACGCGGTACGGAATCAGGATTCCCTCCTCTCGAGAAACTCGCTCGCGAGGTCGAACAGGGAGCGCATCGTCGCTTCGAGCGCCCTGGAGTCGGACAGCGCGTTGTCCATTCGCCCTTCGCGGGCCGAGGCCTCGAGTCGCGCCGCGATCTCGGAAGCGCTCCGGTCGTCGAAATACGAAGCCTGTCCCTTCAGCCGGTGCGCCGCCTCTTCCGTTCCGGCCGCGTCGTTTCGCTCGACGCACTCCCGGAGCGCGGCCAGATGCGCCGGAGCCACTTCGATAAAGGCGCGCAGGATGGGCGCCATGAACATCGGGTCGTTCCCCGCGAGCCGGGCGATGGCCGAGAGTCCGGGCATATCGAATCCGTTGTCCGACGGCGCCCCGTTTCCCGATGCGACCCTTCCCGCGATGCGCAGGATATCCTCGCGGTGAACGGGCTTGGAAAGATAGTCGTCCATGCCCGCCGCAAGGCAGCGCTCGCGGTCTCCCTTCATGGCGTACGCGGTCATCGCGACGATCGGCGTCCGTTTCGGGGAGTTGCGTTCGAGGGCGCGAATCTTCCGGGTCGCTTCAAGTCCGTCCATGACCGGCATTTTGACGTCCATGAGGATCAGGTCATAGGTCGCGGAGCGGAACCGACGGACGGCCTGTTCCCCATCCTCGGCCACGTCGATGGTCCAGTTGGTGTTCCGGAGCAGCCCGAGGGCCACCTCCCGGTTCATCGGCTCATCCTCGGCGAGAAGCACGCGCATCGCGGTTTCGGACGCCTCGCCTTCCTCCTCGTGCCGGGCGTCGCGGGGAGCCGTTCCGGGCTGCACCGAGTCCCCGGCGACTTTCACCGGAAATTCGACGCGGAACGATGTTCCCGTCTCGCCGCTCTGAACGGAAATATCGCCGCCGAGGAGGACCGCGAGCCGCTTCGATACAGCCAGCCCGAGGCCGCTGTCGTGACGGCTTTTCGAGTCTCCGATCTGAACGTAGCTTTCGAATATCCGGGGAAGATCTTCGGCGGGAATCCCGACACCCGTGTCGGACACCGTGATGACCACGTCCGTCGTGTCCTGTCGCCCTTCGCTCGATGATGCGCTCACCGAAATGGAAATGGAGCCGCGTTCGGTGAATTTCACGGCGTTATCGACGAGGTTGTTCAGAATCTGCTCCACCCGGAAGGCGTCTCCAAGCACCGCATCCGGAAGCGCCCCGTCCGTCCGGAGTTCCAGCGCGAGGCCCTTTTCGCCGGCTGCGGGCCGGTGCTGTTCCAGCACGCGGGCCACGGGCTCCATGAGAAAGAAGCGCTCTTCTTCCAGCGTCATGCGCCCCTCTTCGATCTGCGAGAGATCCAGTATGTCGTTCACAAGCCGGACGAGCCGGTTTCCGGACAGCTGGACGGACTCGAGATACGAACGCTGCTCTTCATCCAGCTCGGTGTCGAGCGCCAGGTTCGTCATGCCGATGACGGCGTTCAGCGGCGTGCGGAGTTCGTGGCTCGCCCAGGAGAGAAATTCGCTCTTCGCCATGTTGGCGCGTTCCGATTCGTCGCGCGCGAGTCGCAACTCCCTTTCGAGGATCCGGCGGCCGCTGATCTCCCGTTCGAGGTTCGACATGGCGTCGCGAAGTTCCCTCGTTCTTTGCTCCACCTGGGACTCGAGCCCTTCGTTGAGAGCAGCCAGCTCCTGTTCCATGCGCTGTCGTTCGGAGACGTCGTGGACGATGGCGTACAGAACGCGTCTGCCGCCGACCTCGGAGGCGGAGCTGTAGACTTCCACGGGGCATTCGCGGCCGTCGGCGAGGCGATGCCGGAAGAAAAAGCGCGTCTTCCTGCCTAAAGCCGCATCCTTGAGGTTTTTGTGAATCCGGCTCTCGCGCAGGGGATTGATCTGCGTTATGTTCATGGAACGGAGCTGCTCGTGCGAATACCCGTAAAACGTCGAGGCCGCCGGGTTCGCGTCGAGAATCTTCCCCGTCTCGGGGTCGAGGAGCAGGATCGCCTCCGCGTTGTCGTCGAACAGAACGCCGTATCGTTTTTTCGCGTCCGAGAGCGACATCGCGCAGGAATACATGCGGAAAACGACAAAATAGACAAGCATCGTTCCGAGTACGACGCCGGAAAGCCACGGGAACGAAAGGGACGGTTCGAGCACTCGCTGCTTCACCAGCAGGATGATCCCCGCCTGGACGCCCCCGATCGCAAGCGCGATAAGCAACGGCACGAAAAAGTGTTTCAATTTTCGGGGCACCGCGAGGCCTCCTTTGCATATTCGCATACACGGAAGCATTATCCCAAAAAAGGAGAAAGAATGCACCCCGACGCTTGTATTTTTGTGGCGGGAGCGCGAAGGATGTGATACACTACGTTCGATGAGAAAGGTTCTGTCTTTTTCCATACAGGTTTTGTTTGCGCTCGTGTTTCTTCTCTTCCTTGCGCCCGGGGAATATGGATGCAGGGAGGTTTGTGCTTGGGAGGAAATCCGGTACGGCAGGGGCAGGACCGTGGCCCTGACGTTCGATGATGGTCCGCAGACCGGATATACGGATCGCATTCTCGATATTCTAAAGCAATACAACGTAAAAAGTTCTTTTTTTGTCGTAGGCAGCCTGGCGGCGAGCGAATCGGAGCTCATAAAGCGGACGGTCGCGGAAGGGCATCTTATTGCGAATCATTCGCAATATCACAACAATCTCACGAAATTGCCGCCGGAAAACGCCCATATCGAGTGGGACATGTGCCAGGAGACGATTCGCGCGATAACGGGATCATATCCGGCGTATTGCCGCCCTCCCGGAGGCCGGTTTAACGAACACGTTCTGGAGCTCGCGGCGAAACGGGGCCTCGTCCCGGTCTTCTGGACGGTGAACCCCGGAGACTACGGAGCGAAGGATTCGCCTGAAGACCTTGCGCGGAAGGTTGTGCGGCAGATTCACCCCGGAGCGATCGTCCTGCTTCATATCGGCGTGGCCCCGACGGTCGAGGCGCTTCCCGCGATCATCGAGGGGATACGAAACAAGGGCTATTCGTTTGTCACGGTAGATCAGCTTCCGCGCCGGGAAACGGCGCGATTGCACCATACAGCCGGAAAAGGCCAGTAACCTTCTCCGGTAACTCCTCCGACACGAGAAAGCCGGAGCGGTTTTTCCGCTCCGGCTTTCTCGTGTTCTGCCGGCGCGACATGATAGAATGAGCCGAAAGCCGCGCCGGGTCGCGGTTTTTTTCCTCATGATGACGAATTACGGGGTGATACGGTGAATCTCTGCTATATGGACGGAGTCTTCCGGCCGCTGAACGGGGCGACGCTCCCGGTTTCCGATCTGATCATCCAGCGCGGCGTCGGCGTTTTCGAGTCCATACCGACCGTCAACGGCCGTCCGCTGTGCATGTCGGCGCATATCGAACGCCTGACCGTATCGGCGAAGGCGTCGACGATAGAATTGCCCGTCGCTCCCGACGAAATAAAATCGATCATCCGCGAGGGGCTCGCGCGCCTCGGCCGCGTGGAACCCGGCCGTGAGACCCTCATTCGTCCCTATATCACGGGCGGAGACGATTTCGACGAACTCAAGGGGTTCCGGCATCCGCGTTTTTTCATTCTCTTCGAGGACGCAAAACGTCCGCCGGAGGAACTCTACGAGAGGGGCGTCCTTCTCTGGCCTCTCGATATGGCGCGCCGCTCTCCCGAAACGAAGAGCGTCGACTATATGACGTCGTATTCGCTCGAAGCGCGCGAAAACGGCGCGTTCGAGGTGCTGTACTGCCCGGGCGGAGAGATCACGGAAGGGGCGCACAGCAGCTTCTTCCTGGTACGGGACGGGGAACTCGTCACGGCGCCGCTGTCGCGCGTGCTTTCGGGAACCACGCGCCGGATCGTCATCGAGCTGGCGCGCCGGAACGGAATCCGCGTTCTTGAAAGCGCGGCGCTCCTCGCCGAACTCCCCGGATACCAGGAAGCGTTCCTCACGGGGTCGCTCAAGGGCATTCTCCCTGTCGTGCGCGTTGGCGCAAACGTTATCGGCGACGGACGTCCCGGGGCCGTGACGCGACGCCTTCGGGAGATTTACGCGAGCGGCATTTCGGAATGGCTTGAGTGACGGGATAGCTCCGCCGGGGGGCGAAAACGGCCGGAGTCCCGCGAATCGCTCACGGAAAGGCGGCGCGGCGAAGTGGACGAAAGACGCCTCGATCTGAACGATGCGCCCCGGAGGCAGGGTCCCGTTCTCTACTGGATGAGCCGGGAGCAGCGGGCGTTCGACAGCTGGGGGCTTCTCGCGGCGGCCGCGGAAGCGCGCGAGATGCGTGCGCCGCTCTATGTCGTCTTCGCGCTCGCTCCGTCCTTTCTCGGCGCGACGTGGAGGCAGTACGACTTTATGCTTCGCGGACTCCGCGAAACGGAACGGCGGCTTCGCGACCGCCGGATCCCGCTTCTGATACGGACCGGCGAGCCCCCCGACAGCGTCGGAACGCTCGCACGGGAACTCGGCGCCGGATCGGTGTTCACGGACTTCGACCCGCTCCGCCCGAAGACGGTCTGGCGGAAGGCGCTCGCCGAATCCCTACCCGTCCGGCTGACCGAAGTGGACGGGCACAATATCGTCCCGTGCCGCGTCGCGTCACAGAAACGCGAATATGCGGCCCGGACGCTGCGTCCGAAACTCCACTCGCTGCTTCCCGGATGGCTGACGGACATCCCCGCGCTCGAAACGCACCCCTTCCCCCCCGACGACTTCCCGGCCCCGCAGGATTTCGACGCGATCGAACGCCGGATTGCCGCGGACCGTTCCGTCTCCCCGGTCGCCGGATTTCCGCCCGGATATTCGGTCGGAATGGAACGCCTCCGCACATTCCTCGAAAAGAAGCTCGACCGATATCCGGAAGAACGGAACGACCCGAACAGGGACGCCCTCTCGGGGCTCTCGCCGTACCTTCATTTCGGACAGATCTCCGCGCAGCGCGTCGCCTTCGAGGCGTCGCGAACCGCATCGCCGGGCGCCGGAGCGTTTCTCGAAGAACTCATCGTCCGAAGGGAGCTTGCGGACAACTTCTGTCTGCACGCGCCGTCGTACGACACGCCGGACGCGTGGCCGGACTGGGGAAGAAAGACGCTCGAACGCCATTCGGCGGACCATCGCGAATACGTCTACGCGAAAGAGACGTTCGATGCGGCGGAAACGCACGACCCCCTCTGGAACGCGGCGCAGCGGGAGATGACCGAACGGGGCAAGATGCACGGATGGCTCCGGATGTACTGGGTCAAGAAGATCCTCGAATGGACGGAAACGCCCGAGGAAGCGCTCGCTCTGGCGATCGCCCTGAACGACCGCTACGAACTCGACGGGCGCGACCCGAACGGATACGCGGGGATCGCCTGGGGACTGGCCGGATTACATGACCGGCCCTGGGGGGAACGACCCGTCTTCGGTCTGGTCCGAACGATGACATTCGACGGAGCGAAGCGGAAATTCGATCTTCGCCGGTATCTCGAGAGCGCATCCGGGAACAATAGGTCAAAATAGATCAACGATTTCAATCACTAATTAGGCCCGGATATCGCCCGAATCCGGAACGTTCCGGACGCATCAGCCGGGAAAGTCGTCGCGTCGCGCACGCATCCGGCGTTTTTTTCTCCGAGGCCGGCGAATCCGGTTCGCTGTGGCCGTGAGGGACATGCGAAATCCGGCGGGAGCTGTTCACGAAGCCGCGCTGCCCCGCGTTTCACGTGAAACACGGGATTCCGGATGCGTATCGGGAACGCCCGATCATGAACGCTTTGACGACAGCGTGCGACCGCGAAGGAACGACTCCGGCGCACGAATTTCTCTTCGCGAACGATCGAACCGCGTCACAAGGCGCGCATCCGGGTGCGCGACGATTTTATTCGCGAGCTGCGCGCAGTCGCGGGCGAATCTTCCACGCGACCGACGCAGCCACGATCGCCTTGACCGCGTCGATGCCCACAAAAGGAAGCACGCCGATCTGAACGGCGCGTACGACGCCGATAGGCTTTCCGACGATCCACGTCATATTCCACAAAAGGAACGACGCCCCCGCGACATACAAAACGGCGACGGACGCGACTCCCGCAAGAAGATAGCGCGCAAAGCCGGAAGTCTCTCCCTCGGTGAGACGCCCGGCGCACCACGCCATGGGAATGAAGCCCAGGATATATCCGAATGTCGGAGACAAAACGGATTGAATCCCGCCTCCTGTGGTAAAGACCGGAAAGCCGATGAGACCCATGGCGATATAGGCGATCTGTGAAAGCGCCCCGAGCTTTTTTCCAAGAAGGAAACCCGATAGAAGGACGACGAGGACCTGCAACGTCACCGGAACGGCTCCGAGTGGAACCGAAATCCGGGCCGAAATGGCCGTCAGGACCGCACAAAGAGCCGAAAGAACGATGCCGCGAGTCTGCATGAGACAACCTCCGTAATGAGTTATCGTGAGACGTTGATTTTGCGCCGCCGCGCAGA
>CAZVUT010000037.1:15607-19377 GCA_964630155.1 uncultured Synergistaceae bacterium | reverse complement strand
TCCGTACCCTTCGGTCACCCCAAGCCCGAAGATGCGCTGCGCCCGTTCGTCAAGGCTCGTCGGGAAGCGGTCGCCGCCGCTGATGACGGATCGCAGGGTTCCCGGCGCCGTGGCCCCCCGGTCGACAGCGGACAGGAGCAGGACGATCATGGCCGGCACGCCGACGAGGAAGGTCACGCCGGTTGCGCGCATAATGTCCAGGGTTCTCTCCGCAGGCATGAAATTCGGAGCGAGCGCCTGCTTCGATCCGGTCAGCAACGCGAGCATTCCGCTGGTCGAATAGCCGAGCGCGTGAAAGTTCGGAAGCACGTTCAGAATCACCTCGGTGGCTCGATCAAACGGAAGGAAATGCTCCTCGGCCGCGCGAACGTTCGAGAGGAGGTTTCCGTGGCTCAGGGGAACCGCTTTCGGCAATCCGGTCGTTCCGGACGTCGCGAATATGACCGCGATGTCGGGATCCACCGGATCATCCGGAATCTCCGGCCGTTTGCCGGTAAATGAGGGGACGTCTCCGTCGGGCGACACGCGCACGACGGGGACCGGCAACGCGTCGAACTGCGACGCGGGGACGCCGGGCATGTCCGGAACCGCCACGGCGAAGGGATCGACGCGGCTGATGCTCCGGATGATCGACGGCGCGCCGGCCTGAAGATTCAGAGGAACGATCGCGCCCCGCAGCTTCCAGCACGCCCAGGAGAGCGCGATCACGGCCGGCGAATTCGGCAGAAGCGTTACGAGCCGGTCTCCTTCCCGAAACCCCGCTCCCGCAAGCGATCCGGCCGCCTTTTCGGCGATGGCCATGAACTCCCCCCTGCGAATCCAGGAACCCTTCCACCAGAGGGATTCCCTCTCCGGATCCGCGGTCGCCAGCTCCGCAACGATGTCTTCAAGTCTGCCGGCCATTTCCATTTCCCCTCCCTTTCCTTCCCCGAAGATGGTCGAACCGTTACTTGCGAAGCGTCAGCCACCTGAGGACCGCGTCCGGGCAGCTCCAGAGCTCCAGATAGGCCGGGCTCAGCACCGTGTAACCGGTTTCCCAGCCGGATTCTCCGACCTCGATTTCCTTCGCGGGATTCCAGAGCGACCACAGGCCCCCGCCGACCGTTCCCCGCGCTGCGACGCGAAGGTATTCCGGCAGGTACCCCTTCGCTTTCGCGCCGTTCTCGAGAAATATTCCGTCACGCTTCGAGAGGATGTCGACTTTGCAGATCCGTTCGTCGGGCATATTCAGGAAGCCGGCGTACGCTCCGGCTCCCATTCCGGGCAACGGGTCTTTCCCCAGCACGGATATCGTCTCTCCGAACAGGGCCGCCGCACCCCCGTTGACGAACAGGGGCCGCCGGCCCCGGATCATGGATGTCAGTCCGCGCCTGATTTCTTCGTTTCCCAAAAGCATATCCGCGCACGGGAAAGCCGGTCCGTGAGGGATGTACACGAGAGAGGAGCCGCGCGGAAAGGCTCCGGAACGCACGGGAACCTCCGTCACGCGGCAGCCGAAATACTCGAAGAGAAGACGGGCGTTGTTGCCCTCGCACCCCAGCGCGTCATCCGAAAGAATGACGACTTCCGTCCCCGCGGCCTTGCGCGCGCCGATATCGGGCTGGACGGTCCATTCGCCGGCGAGCTTCGCGAAGCCTTCGAAGGCCCCCCACATGACCTGGTCCATCATTCCCGCAAGCTGCGCGACGGCCATACGGATCTGTAGCACCGATCCCGGAGCGCCGGGGAGGCACATCTGCAGCAGCGACGGCGCCTTCCGCTCGAGGAACTGCGGCAGGTACCCCAGACACAGAAGCGGCGCCCTGCGGCCGGCTTCGGTCTCCAGAAGCTGGTACTCCCTGGGATTCAGGACAGAGGCGAACAGCACGGCGACGCACGGATTCGCGCCCGCGGCCTGAATCTGCTGCAGGACGTTCTCCAGCGAGCGGGCCGCGATGATCGCCGAGGAATCCGCGAAAAGGATCGGGACCATCGGGCAATCAAGCGTTCGGGCCATCTCCGCCACACTGGGCGGAACGATTGGAGGATCGTCGCCCTGCCGGGAACCCAGCGGAGCGATCAGGATATTGATGCAGCCCGGAGACGCGGCAGTTTCGAACAGCGTCTTGAGAAGACGCGTCGAGACGTGAAGGGAGGGGTCGAGCAACGTGACATCGCAGCCGGTCACCAGTTTCAGAAGACGCATGCCGGCCTCGTCCGCCCCGACTTGAAACAGACGAATCGGCCATCCCATATGTATCAGGGCGGCGACAAGCATAACGGAGGGCGCGACGATTCCGGCGCGACGTTCATCGGCGATAAGTAATCTCGGGTAGGCGACCATGTCCGCTCCTTTGGCTGGAATATGATCCGGTTTAGTGTATCATATTGTCGTCTGTAGTCTGTATGTTCGGAGGTCGATATATCATGTCCGCACCCTGGGTTTCAATATCCGATCTGTCATCCCATACGGGCTCTGAGGTTCTGGTCCAGGGATGGCTCTACAACATGCGCAGCTCCGGCAAGATCCACTTCCTGCAGCTCCGGGACGGAACCGGCACGGTTCAGGGCGTCATGGTCAAAAGCGAAGTCCCCGAAGCGGATTTCGAGACGGCGAAGGGGCTCTGGATCGAGGCGTCCGTCCGCGTCCGCGGCATCCCGCGCGTGGATGCCCGCGCCCCGTCCGGCATCGAACTGACCGTCACGGGAATCGACGTCATCCAGAACCCGACGCAGGAATACCCCATCGGCAAGAAGGAGCACGGCATCGACTTCCTGCTCGATCACCGGCATATCTGGCTCCGCAGCAGCCGGCAGGTCGCAATCCTTCGCATCCGCGACCGGGTGATCTGGTCGGCGAGGGAATACCTCCACAACGACGGCTACACGCTCGTGGACAGCCCCATTCTGACCGGCTCCATCGGCGAGGGCGCGTCCGGCCTCTTTGAACTCGACTACTTCGAGACGACGAAGGCCTACCTCGCGCAGACGGGACAGCTCTACGCGGAAGCCGCGGCGGCCGCGCTCGGAAAGGTCTACTGCTTCGGCCCGACCTTCCGCGCCGAGAAATCCAAGACGCGGCGCCACCTGACCGAATTCTGGATGATCGAACCGGAAGTGGCCTTCTACGACCATGTCCGGAACATGGATCTCCAGGAGCGCCTCGTGTCGCACATCGTGAAGGAAGTCCTCGCCCATTGCCGGGCGGAACTCGAAATCCTCGAGCGGGATATCCCGAAACTCGAGAAGGTCGTCGCCCCGTTCTATCACCTGCAGTACGACGAGGCCATCGACATGCTCCACAAGCTCGGAAGCAAGACGCCGTACGGCGACGACCTCGGCAACGAGGACGAAACAATTCTCACGCAGCAGTTCGACAAACCGATCTTCGTCGAATGCTATCCGAAGAAGATCAAGGCGTTCTATATGAAGCAGCATCCGGACAACCCCGACCTGATCCTCTGCGATGACATGCTCGCACCCGAGGGGTACGGCGAAATCATCGGCGGCTCCCAGCGCGAGGACGATTACGACCGTCTGCTCGCGAGAATCCGCGAACAGGGCCTTCCCGAAGCCTCCTACGACTGGTACCTCGATCTCCGCCGCTACGGGACCTTCGTCCACAGCGGATTCGGCATGGGAATCGAGCGGGTCGTGGCCTGGGTCTGCGGATTGCAGCACATTCGCGAGGCCAGTCCGTGGCCGCGCACGATCTATCGCCTCGTTCCCTGACATCCCATACGGGGAGGCGACGGACGTGAGCTTCAAGGATTTCGACCCCAAGCCGGTCT
>CAZVUT010000037.1:13894-15507 GCA_964630155.1 uncultured Synergistaceae bacterium | reverse complement strand
CCATACGGGGAGGCGACGGACGTGAGCTTCAAGGATTTCGACCCCAAGCCGGTCTTTCGGAGCTTCCGGCGACTCGTCGGAGAGGGGGAAGTCGGAGGAAAGGCGCGCGGACTCGCCTTCGCCTACTCGGTCATCACCGGAAGCGCCATGGAGCCGTCCGTGGTGCTTCCGGACATCAATTACGTCATTACGACGGAGGTCTTTTCCGAGTTCGTGAAGGACAACGCCGTTCACGAACTCCTCGAGCGCACGCTGGCCGACGCCCCGGAATCGGAAGAGGAAACCTGCGAAATCGTGTACGATCGGATGCGGACCGCCTTCGAAACGGGAACGGTGCGTGCGCCGCTCCTCTCGGAACTCGGAGCCATTCTCGACAACATCGGCGACATCCCCCTCGCGATCCGGTCGAGTTCCATCCTCGAGGACTCGACAAAACTCTCGTTCGCGGGAAAATACGGCACCTTTTTCTCCGCAAACGTCGGCTCCCGCGAAGAACGGATCCTCGGCCTGACGACGGCGATCCGGAACGTCTGGGCGTCCCTCTACAATCCGGCCGCGCGCGCGTACCGCAAAAAGCACGGCCTGACGGACGACGACGAGTCGATGGCCGTGGTCGTTCAGCCGGTTATGGGAACGTCGCACGGGCATCTGTACTACCCGGAGATTGCCGGAACCGCATTTTCCAAAGTCTATCGCCGTCCCAGCACGCGGATCCGGAAGGAAGACGGCGTCGTCCGCTTCTGTTTCGGCCTCGGAACGCGGACCGTCGACCGTCTGAAGGCGACCGTGGCCTATCTGTCGCACCCCTCGCTCCGGCCGCAGGGGAACCTCCCCTATGACATCGCGCAGACGAGCCAGAGCGAGTTCGACTACCTCGACCGCAAGACCGGTTCCTTCATGTCCGGCCTTCTCTCCGACTTCCTCCCGTACATCATGAAGGAGCACCCCATGGCTTCGGCGTTCATCGAGATCTTCGCCGACAAC
The DNA here is from genome assembly GCA_964630155.1 of uncultured Synergistaceae bacterium. GTDB lineage: Bacteria > Synergistota > Synergistia > Synergistales > Aminobacteriaceae > CALFXN01. The sequence goes on along the minus strand of CAZVUT010000037.1, from coordinate 14,523 downwards.
AACCTCTACTGGGCCGGATCGGATCAGCTCCGGAACGGCGTCCCGATCTTCTCGTTCTCCGCCTTTCCGAGCCGGCATCCCCGCTTCTTCTCGCTGCTCAAGGAGCTGGCGGCGTTCCTCGAAGAGCAGATGGGGCGTCCCGCGGACATGGAGTTCACCTACGACACGAAGGACGGAAAGCTTACGGTCCTCCAGCTCCGCCCGCTTGCGGCCTACGAGGAAATGGCGAAGGTGCGCATTCCCGCCGACTGGGCGGACCGCACGCTCCTGCGCGGCAACCGGATGGTCAGCAACGGGCGCATGGAACACGTGGAGCACCTGGTCTACGTGGACCCGTTCGTGTACGGCAAGGACACGACCTTCTACGAGGTCGCGCGCGAAATCGGACGGATCAACGAGCGTCTCGAGGGAACGAACTACATCCTCGTCGGCCCCGGCCGCTGGGGCAGCACGAACCCCAAGCTCGGAGTCCCCGTCCGCTACAACGAAATCTGCCACTGCGGCTGCCTCATCGAGGTGGGCATCACCGCGAGCGACTACATGCCCGAACTCTCCTACGGCACGCACTTCTTCCTCGATCTCGACGTTGACGGAATCCTGTATCTTCCCGTCTTCGACGGAATCGACGG
>CAZVUT010000037.1:0-13794 GCA_964630155.1 uncultured Synergistaceae bacterium | reverse complement strand
TCGATCTCGACGTTGACGGAATCCTGTATCTTCCCGTCTTCGACGGAATCGACGGGAACATCTTCAACCGCGAGTGGTTCGAAGGCACGCCCTACCAGGTCAAGCAACACCCGGCGGTCCGGCATTACGTCGGCGATTTTTCGGTGCACCTCGACGGAGACAAGGAGATCGGCGTCGTTCTCGCGGAATCGCCGACATATACGCTCGAAATCTGACCCCCGGAGCGATGCGTTCTGGCGATTCGCGGCGGCAGGGCGAAAAAAAGGACCGCTTCCGGAGGAAGCGGTCCTTTTCGTATGCGTTGTCGTCGTGCGCAATCAGTCCGGGTCTAGAGGAAGATGCCCCGCATGCGGGCGGCGTCGGCCACGCGCTGGATGGCGGCCATGAACGCGGCGCGGCGCATCTTGATGTTCTTGTCCTTGGAGTACGCCCACACACGCTGGAAGTTGTCGCGCATGATGCGGACAAGACGCTCGTTGTACTCTTCCTCGGTCCAGAAGAATCCGCCGAGGTCCTGGCACCACTCGAAGTAGGAACCGATGACGCCGCCGGAGTTGGCGAGGAAATCCGGAACGACGAGGATGCCCTTCGCGTCGAGGATCGCGTCGCCTTCGGGGGTCACGGGGCCATTCGCCGCTTCGACGATGTACTTGGCCTTGACCTTGTCGGCGTTCTTGCCGTTGATGACGCCTTCGAGCGCCGCGGGAATGAGGACGGTGCAGTCGACGTACAGAACCTCGGGAAGATCGAGTTTCTGGCAGCCCGGGCAGGTGAAGCCTTCGAGGAGGTGCTTCGGATGATTGGTGACGTGGTCGAACGCCTTCTTGACGTCAAGGCCGTCCTTCGCATAATAGGTTCCTGTGATGTCGCTGATCGCGACGACCTTCGAACCGGCCTGAATCATGTTCAGCGCGGCGTAGGTTCCCACGTTGCCGAACCCCTGGATGGCGACGGTCGCCTTGGCAAGATCGAAGTTGAGGTTCTTGAGCAGCTCGATGGCGCAGGTCGCGACGCCGTAACCGGTCGCGGCCGTACGGCCCTTGGAGCCCCAGAGCGGGATCGGCTTGCCGGTGAAGATGGCGGGCTCGAGGCGGTTGCGCATCTTGCTTATGGTGTCCATGAACCACACCATTTCCGGTCCGCCGGTGTTGACGTCCGGCGCCGGGACGTCGGTCATCGCGCCGACGACGGGTTCCATGCGCGCGGCCCAGGTCCGGCAGATGCGTTCCTTTTCCTTCCGGGAAAGCTCGAGGGGTTCGCAGCACACGCCGCCCTTGCCGCCGCCGTAGGGGATGCCGGCGAGGGAGCACTTCCAGGTCATCATCATGCCGAGAGCTTCGCATTCGTCAAGGCACACTTCGGGATGGAAACGGACGCCGCCCTTGGCGGGACCGATGGACGTGTTGTGCATGACGCGATATCCGTCGAAGACCTTGACCGTACCGTCATCCATTTCTACGGGAATGGAGACGGCCGTCCTGCGCTCGGAATGGCTGAGAATTTCGATCAGTCCATCTTCGAGACCCATTTCTTCCGCTGCTGCATAAAAGTTCTTGAGTGCGGTGTCAAGGAGAACGTTCGACGAAGTACGCTTAACCACTGACATGAAACATACACCTCCTGAATTTTTAGCTCATGCCGCGCATAAACCCCCGACTTTCGGGGAAAACTTTCATGATAATCATATCACTAGATTCGGAGAAGCGCCATAAAGGAAGGATGGAATTTCGGCAAAAAGCTCGCAAAACCCGCCATTATTACGCCCATTTCAGATAAAAGCGCCGCGCCGAACCGGAACGGCGGCCATTCGTCAGGTGAACGGCGGCCATTCGTCAGGTGAACGACGGCTGTTCCCGTTCTTTCAGGATCGCAACCGAGTCCAGCACCGGCACGCGATCCGCCGGCGCCCCCGGAGACCGGTACATTCCGTCTTCACGAACGAGCGGCTCGACCAGACCGGAACGCACCGCCCGGATCAGATCCGCCTCGTTGCGCACAGGAGTCAGAAAGCGCGTCGCGCAGAGCCCGACGCGTTCCGGAAGGTGCGCATCGCTCCCGCCCAGGCGTGAAAGCCCGAGTTCGAGCGCGAGATCCGACGCCATGACGTTGTGATGCTCGCGCGTGCTTCCGTTGACAGCCTCGAGGCCGTGAAGGCCCTGAAGACGGCGTATTTCGTCCCCAAGGCCGCGCCCGTTGTCGCGGAACGGGTGCGCGCTCACGACGCATCCCCCCTGCGCGCCGACGAGCGACGTCAGTTCCCACGCATGCATCGGTCGATCGGGAACCCTGTCCAGGCCGAAAACGAGAAGGTCTCCCTCGAAGGTGAGGAACTCCATTCCCACAAGAACGAGAAAATCGTATTCCCGTGTCAGGCGGTCGGCAAGCCGGCGCATTCCCATGTGTTCGTGATCGGTGACGCACAGCCCGTCCAATCCCACCGATTTGCCGCGCAGAATGGCATCCCGGATGGGGAGCGGACTGTCATACGAAAATTCCTTTGAATGAACGTGCGTATCAAGAATCATGGCTCTCTCCGGAATGGTTTGTCGAAACGTCGCGCAACGGGATGAATTGTACTCAAATAATCGAAAAATGTCAAAAAATCGGCGACGCGGATGTATGGTACCATGAACATGACAGATTTCCCGTAAAGGGGGGATCTCCCGTGCCCGAAGCAACCGTCGTCATTCCGCTCTTCGACAAGGGCCCATGGATCGCCCGCGCGATCTCGTCCGTTCTGAGGCAAACCGTGCGCGACTTCGTCGTGATCGTCGTCGACGACGGCTCCCGGGATGACGGCCCGGAACGGGTCGCGGCCTTTACCGACGCGCGGATCCGGCAGATCCGGCGGATTCACGCGGGCGCATCCGCCGCGCGAAATGCCGGGATCCGCTCGGCTCAGTCTCCGTTCATCGCCTTTCTCGACGCGGACGACGAATGGGAGCCGGATCACCTCGAAACCCTGCTCCGCCTTCACGAAAGGCGCCCCGAAGCGGGCCTCTGTACGACCGCATGTCGCTTCATCCGCCGGGACGGGGCGTCGCAACTCCCGACATATTCCGGATTTCCCGAAGCGCCGTGGGAGGGAATCATACCGGACTATTTCCGGGCCGCCGCAATGGGGAAACCTCCGGTCTGTTCTTCGGCGGCAGGGATTCCCGCGAATGTGCTGCTCGAAACGGGGCTCTTTCGGGAGGGTGTCGAGCTGGGAGAGGATCTCGATCTCTGGGGACGCGTCGCGCTCTCTTTCCCCGTGGCGTTCAGCCATTCCGGAAGCGCGTTGTACCACAAGGACGCAGGCAACCGTACGTGCCTGCGAATCCCGCGCGAGAAGGAGCTTCCCTTCATCGAAACGGCCCGGGCGCGATTGCGGGACGGAACGGTTCCGGAACACCTCATCCCTTCGCTCCGCGCCTACTGCTGCAAGCTTCTCTACCTGACCTGCCGCGCGCTGATCCGCTCCGGGCTCCCGCAACGGGCGGCGCGGCTGCTGGCGGACTCCGGATTCAAGAACGACGACAACGGACATGTCCGCAGAATCCGCATCGCCCTCCGGGGGCGGGGAACCGCTCCATGAGGATCCTTCATCTGCTGAGCCAGCGCCCCGAAGCGACGGGTAGCGGCACGGCCCTGCAGGCGATCCTTCTCGAATCGGAGCGCGCGGGGCACGAGAACCTGCTTCTGGCGGGCATTCCGAAGGACACGCCCCCGTCACTTCCGCCGCTCTCGCGGACGATAACGCGCTACGTCACCTTCGACGGCGGCGACCTCCCCTTCCCGATCCCGGGGATGAGCGACGTCATGCCCTATCCGTCGATGCGCTTCGCGGATCTGACGGACGAACAGCTCGCGGCGTACGAGTCGGTCTTCCGGACGGCCGTCGCGGCCGCGGCCGGCGATTTCCGGCCGGACATCGTCCACAGCAACCACCTCTGGCTGCTCTCGTCGCTCGCGCGCCGCGTTCTGCCGCACATTCCCGTCGCGGCTTCCTGTCACGGGACAGACCTGAGACAAATGCGCGACTGTCCGCGCTTCCGCGAGGCCGTTCTTTCCGGGTGTTCGCGCCTTGACGGCGTCTTTGCGCTGCATTCCGCGCAATCGGAGGAGATACGCGAGGTCTACGGAATTCCGTCCGATCGGATTCACGTCGTCGGAGCCGGATTCCGGGACAGCCTTTTCGCCCCGGGAGACAAGAAGGGCGACGCCGTACGGATCGTCTACGGGGGATAGCTCAGCCGCGCAAAAGGAGTCCCCTGGATGCTCCGCGCGTTCGCGACGCTCGCGTCGCGCGACGCGCCGCCGTGGACGCTGCTGCTTGCGGGCGGAGGAAGCGATCCCGAACGATCCGAATGCCTCGAACTCGCCCGTGCGCTCGGGAAGCGCGTCACGATCGCCGGGGCGATGCGGCAGGACGACTTCGCGGCCGCTCTGGCGACGGCGCACATCTTCGTCCTCCCTTCGCTCTACGAGGGATTGCCGCTCGTGCTGATCGAAGCGCTGGCGTCGGGGTGCGTCTGCCTGGCCACGGATCTCCCGGGCGTCCGGGACATCCGGCGCGCGCTCGGAAACGACCGGGTCCGCCTGATCCCGCGGCCGCCGCTCGAAGGATCTGACGCCATCGCGGCCGGCTCGGAGGCGCAATTCGTCGGCGATATCGCAGCCGGCGTCAGGGCCACGCTGCGCGAACTGGCCGTCCGGCCGCATTCGCCGGAATCGTTCGAACGCCTCTCGAAACGGCTGAAGGGTGTCACGTGGAACGCGGCCTTCGGAAGAATGGAGCGGATCTATCGCGCCCTCGCACAAAAAGGAGCGCCCGTCCCGAAGGAGAGCGCTCCGTTCGTCGTCCATAGCCGAGACACACGGTGAGCCGGACGGACAGCTACTTTCCGAGCTTCTCCCGCACGGCTCGAACCTTGCCCTCCATCGAAAGCTCCTTGTCCCGGCGCTCGTCGATCTTGACGGTCGTCGAGACGCGCAACGCCCCTGCCTGAAACGGAACTTCATGGACTGCCCGAACAGCCCGGAGCACCTCGTCGAGTTCTCCTTCGAGCACCGTCCCCATCGGCGTGAGCATCGTCTTCAGGTTGAACGTCGCCAGCAGTTTCTCGACGCCCGCAACGTAGGAACTCAGGCTCGGGCTGCCAGTCCCGAGCGGAACCACGACCAGCTCCGCAATGACTTTCGACATATCGCGGCGTCCCTTCGTCAGACCGATTTCTTCTCGAGATCGAGCAGGAACTGCTTCCGGGGCAGTCCGCCGCCATAGCCGCCCAGATCTCCCCCCGAGGCGATGACCCGGTGGCAGGGGATCAGAATCACGACCCGGTTCTTCCCGTTGGCGTTTCCCACCGCGCGGAAAGCGGCGGGAGAGCCGATGTCCGCCGCCACGTCGGCATAGGTCCGTGTCGTCCCGAACGGGATGCGGCTCAGGGCTTCCCAGACCCGAACCTGAAAGGGAGTTCCGGAGACGACGAGCGGAACCGAGAACTCACGGCGTCCGCCGGCGAAGTACTCGTCAAGTTCCTTCGCGAGTTTCGTCAGGTGCGCATTTCGCGCCTTGACGGACGGGATTCCGAACGTCGCGGCGATATCCCGCTCCATGCGTTTTTCATATTCCGGAGCGTCGAAGTCCAAAAAGCAGATTCCCTCGCGCACCGCGGCCGCCCGCAACGGCCCGAGCGGACTCTCCAGGATCCGCATCGCCGGAGTTGTCGTCTTTCCTGTCGTAGCGTCGTGGCAGATCAAATTCACCGTCATCCCTCCCAAAAAATGCTTTCAACAATAATACGCCACAATCGGCCGGAAAGCGCCCCCTTCCGAACGATTTCCCGCCGGCGATACAGACGCCCGGATCATTCGACGCCGGAACCGCGGAGGAAGCGGAATGCGACTTTGCGCTTTCGCCTTGACCCGATCCGCATCATCCCGCACAATACTGGTTCGGAACGAAACGAGAGCCGGCGTTTCCCGAAATCCGGCATCCGATTCGCGCATCTTTGGAATACGGGAGCATCTCTCGTGTCGGGATCTTCTATCGCTTTACGGCGCCGGACAGCTCTCTGAAACGCAATACGGGTCGGGAGGGGATCGAATGTACCGCGCCAACAGAATCGAAACGGACGACAAACCGCTCTTTTACCGGACGCTGACGCATCTTCTCGGGAAACTGCTCGAAGACGAGACGGATATGACGGCCAATCTGTGCAACGCCGCGGCGCTCCTCGGTCATCAGATGAAGGACGTCAACTGGGCCGGATTCTACCTTCTGCGGGAGAATGAACTCGTGCTGGGGCCCTTTCAGGGCAAACCGGCCTGCACTAGGATTGCGCTCGGCAAGGGCGTCTGCGGAAACGCGGCGGCGAAGCGAAAGACCGAACTCGTCCCCGACGTCCACGCCTACCCGGGGCACATCGCCTGTGACGGAGCCTCGGCTTCGGAGATCGTCGTCCCGTTCTTTTCGGGCGACCGGCTCGCCGGCGTCCTCGATATCGACAGCCCCGTCGCGGGCCGGTTCGACGAGGCCGACGCCCGGGGACTCGAGGGTTTCGTCGCGGCGCTTTCGGATCTTCTCTACCGGGCAGGGAGCCGCGGGAAAAGCGGCGGGGCTTGACTGTATGGCGCGGACTCATACAATCCGGTCAGGGGGTGAAACGATGACGCTCGGGGATCTGGCCGCTGAAGAGCTCGATCGTTCTTCTCCCGCCCAGGGTTTTGCGTACTCCGTTCTGCGAAAGGCGATTTTGAAGTCCGTTCTCGCCCCCGGCGCCCCCTTGAAATACAGGGAAATCGCGCCGCAAATCGGCGTGAGCTGCGCGTCGGTCCGGGAAGCGATCCGACTGCTTGCGTCCCGCGGGCTGGTTTCCGTCTCCCCGTCCGTGGATCCGTCTGTCGCCCCGCTTTCGACCGCCGAAGCCGAGGAACTCTTCGCGATCCGGATTTTCCTCGAACACGGCGCGTTGAAAACGGCGCTTCCGAAGATGAACGCCCGGATTCTCGTCGAAGCCGACTATGTCCTGAACATTTCGGCCCGTGAAGCCGATCCCGGCGTCTGGTCCGGCTTGAACTCGCGCTTTCACACGCTGCTGTATTCCGCATCGGGCCTCCCGCGTCTCGACGCGATAATCGGGGATGTTTCCGCGGAAGCATCGCGCTATGTGCGCTTCTACGCCGAAGACACGAACCTCCGGGCAATGTCGCAACGCGAACACGGTCTGCTTCTCGACGCATGCCGCAAGGAGCAGGAGCCGCTCGCGCTGGATATTCTCACCACGCACCTGACAAGCGCCAGGGACCGCATCGTTCGGCGCCTGAAAGCGTAAAGGCCTCCCGGACCGCCTAGCCTTTCTCGACGCGGTTCCGCCCGTTCTGCTTCGCGGCGTAGAGCGCCTTATCGGCGCGTTGCAGCAGCCGTTCGAGATCCTGCACCCGTTCCGCTTCCTGCAAACTTGCGCCGATGCTCACCGTTACCCGGATCTCCCAGCCGTCGCACGAAACGACCATGCTTTCGACGGCGAGGCGCAAACGCTCCGCGGCCTGCACCGCCCCGTCAATGTCCGTCTGCGGCAGCAGGGCGGCGAACTCTTCTCCTCCGATGCGTCCGAGCAGGTCTTCCCTGCGCAGCACGCCCGCCAGGCGACGCGCCAGAGAGCGAAGCACCTCGTCCCCCACATGGTGCCCGTACGTGTCGTTCACGTTCTTGAAATGGTCGATGTCGATCATGAGCAGCGAAGTCGGCGTATGATGTCGAAACGCGCGTTTCAGCTCCATTGACGAACGGTCCATGAACGTACGTCTGTTGAGGATCTCCGTCAGGCCGTCGGTCTCGGCAAGCTGGACAAGTTTTGTTTCGAGCTCCTTCTGCCGGGTAATATCGCTGACGCCGATCAACAATACGTCTTCGCCGTCCCGCCGCAGGGGAGCCGCCGAAAGAAGCGCATGGAACTCCCTACCGCCGAGTGTCCTCATGCGAACCTCCCGGTCGTAAACGAAGCCCATTGTCCGAACTTCTCCGATCCACGCGTCCCGATCTTCCGGAGAGACATACAGTCTCGCGGCGCTTCGTCCCTCCAGTTCTTCCGGAAAGACGCCGAAAATCTCTTCCGCCCTGCGATTCGCATAGATCACTTCCCCGGCGAAGCGGCTTACGATCATCGGGACGGGCGCGGCTTCGACGATCTCGCGAAAATGATCCTCCTGCCCGACAAGGGAATTCCGGCCTTCATCCATAATCCGGCTACCTCCTCACAGAACGTTTCGATCTGAATGGACATCATTCTTCGCTACGGGTCGTCCGCCGGGAGGTTCCCCCGCAGAGGGATCCTTCGGATGGCGGGGCGCAGGACGCCGCCGGAACGACGATTCATGCTCAAAAAAGAATCATACCAGAAAAACAATGCGGGAGAGAGCGCCGCCGACGGCGCCTCCCCCGCATGACCCTGCGCGTTTCGTCCCGATCCTATGCCCGCTACGAGGCTCCGCAGGGAACCGGTTTCGCGTTCTCGACCTCGAGATACGATGTCCAGAGAACTCCCCGCAGCGCGATGTCGATGGTGTCTCCTTTTATACAAACCGAAGGAGGCGCCCAGAGAACCAGACCGTTCTGTTCGACGCGGGCGCACCCCTCAATTGAGTCCGGTTTGCCTTCCTCGACGAGGACGGCGCTCCGGGCGCATCAGCCGCTGCCCAGAACGCGGGCGACCACCCGCGCTTCCTTCATTGCGCGCATTCTCTCCCATGCGCGCTCGCTCGCGCGTATCTTCAGATCCACGACAATCCCCCCTGTTCAGATCGACTGGAGGAAATATACCCTATGATGGTATATTATACAAGGGGGGGCTGAATGATTTCCGTTACAGATGTTCTATTCGCACATCACTCCATCTGTTCCGGAAATACTCCGCCGCCAATCGGCGATGGCAGCGGTCCGGTTCGGCCTCGCTGCACAAAAGGCACGCGCCGTCGAGCGTCTCCGCTTCCAGAAGGGAGTCCGCTCGGCGGGAGTCGATCAGTTCGAGATACGTTCGTTCAAACTCGCTCCAGTCGCCGCCGTTTTTCCTGTATTTGTCCATGATCTCCTGCGTCGGCGCCAGGTGCGGCGCTTGAACGTACTCCAGACGACAGATCTCGCGGAGAAAGAAACGCAGATCGTCCCGTTTCGTGAATCCCGCCAGCTGCGACACGTTGTTCAGACGAACGTCCACGACGCGGACAAGTCCGGGACGCCGGAGCATCGTAAAAAAACGCTCCGCGCTCTTCTTCGTGAATCCGATCGTAAAAATTCGCACCGTGCATCGCCTCCTTCGAACCGCCCCGAAAAGGCCGGATTTTCGCCGGCCGCTCGCGCTCTTCGATCGCTCGCGTTCTTCGATCGCTCGCAACAACGTCGACGGGTGACGCCTCACCCGAAACGGATCGTTCGCCTACTTCGCGACCGCAGAGATTTTGTCCCTGTCGGCGAGACGGCTGTAAGCCGCATAGCGCGCCAGCGCCTCGTTCTCGGATTTCGCGAACAGGTCCTCCGCGATATCCGGAAAGGTGCGCAGTAATGCGGCGTAGCGCACTTCGCTGAGAAGGAAGTCCCGAAAACTCGCCGTCGGTTTTTTCGAATCGAGGGTGAAGGGATTTTTGTTTTCCTTCTTCAGCAGCGGATTGTAGCGATAGAGCGACCAGTACCCGGCCTCGACCGCCCGGCGCTCCTGGTCCTGCGATCGGCCCATGCCCGCGACGAGCCCGTGATTGATGCACGGCGCGTAGGCGATCACGAGGGACGCTCCGCGATACGCGTCCGCTTCGGCGAACGCCCGGAGCGTCTGGTTTCTGTCCGCGCCCATGGCGACCTGCGCCACGTAGACGTGACCGTAGGTGAGGGCCATCAGGCCGAGGTCCTTCTTGCCCGTTCGTTTGCCTCCCGCGTTGAACCCGGCGATGGCCGCGGTCGGCGTCGCCTTCGACGACTGGCCGCCCGTGTTGGAATACACCTCGGTGTCGATGACGAGAACGTTGACGTCCTCGCCCGACGCCAGGACGTGATCGAGCCCGCCGTACCCGATGTCGTACGCCCAACCGTCGCCGCCGATGATCCAGAGCGAACGCTTCACGAGGAAGTCGCGCCGCTCCCAGATGCTGTTGAGCAGCACGTCGTCCCCCTTTCCGCGCTCCAGAAGCGCCGTCAGCGCATCGGCCCGGGATCGCGCGGCGGAGGTCTCTTCCCGGTTTTCCATCCAGTCGATCATCGCTCGCTTCAAGTCGTCGCCGAGATCCTTCTGCAATGCGTCCTTCACCTGAAGCGCCAGAAGCTCGCGGTTTTGCCTCGCGCCCAGGAAAATCCCGAGCCCGTATTCGCTGCAATCCTCGAAGAGCGAATAGCCGTACGCGGGGCCATGTCCCCGCTCGTTCGCCCTGTACGCGATCGACGGGAAGCTGCCTCCCCAGACCGCTGTGCAGCCCGCCGTGTTGACGACGACCATCCGGTCGCCGAACAGCTGTGTGAGGAGCTTGACGTACGGCGTCTCGCCGCAGCCCGCGCACGCGCCCGAGAACTCGAGCAGCGGCCGCGCGAACTGGCTTCCCTTCACCGTTTTGATCTGTTCCTCCGGCAGGGGTTTGTACGAAATCCGCTTCGACGCGAACGTCCACAACGCGGCGCCCCGCTCGCGAACGGCGTCGAGCGGCTTCATCGACAGCGCCGTCTCCGGCGCGGGACAGACGTTGATGCATCCGCCGCACCCCGCACAATCCAGGACCGAGATAGAAAGGTGGAAGTCCTTCCCCGCGAACCCCCTCGCCGGGGCCGTCCGGAATCCCTCCGGCGCGCCGGCGGCTTCGCCTTCGTCGACGAGCAGCGGACGGATGGCCGCGTGCGGGCAGATGAACGAGCACTGGTTGCACTGGATGCACTTCGCCGCGTCCCAGACGGGGACGTGCGACGCGACGCCGCGTTTTTCCCACTCGGTCGTCCCGAGCGGCATGAATCCTCTTTCGTACCCCCGGAAGACGCTGACGGGAAGGCTGTCGCCCTTCTGCGCCGTGACGGGAAGGACGACATTCCTGACGAAATCCGGCATATCCGGGTCGGAACGCTTCGCTTCGTCGTTCGCCGTCTTCCATTCCTCCTTCACCGCGACGCGGACGAGATCCCGGACACCGCGGTCGATCGCGGCATAGTTCATGTCGACGACCTTCCGCCCCTGCTTCATGTAGCTTTCGGCGGCCGCTTCCTTCAAATACGTGACGGCGTCTTCGATCGGAAGGATATTCGCGATCCGGAAAAACGCCGCCTGCATGATCATGTTGATGCGCCCGCCGAGTCCGATCTCCTGCGCGATCCTCCCCGCGTCGATCGTGTAGAACTCGATCCCGTTCGCGGCAAGGGCGCGTTTCATCGAACCCGGAAGTCGGCTTTCGAGTTCACGCTCGCTCCACGCGCAGTTGAGAAGGAACTTCCCCTTCGGGCGCAGTCCGGCGAGCAGATCGTACGCCCCGACGTATGACTGGTTGTGGCAGGCGATGAAATCGGCCGCGTCGATGTAATACGCCGACTCGATCGGGGAACGGCCGAAGCGCAGATGCGACATCGTGACGCCGCCGGATTTCTTCGAGTCATACGCGAAGTAGGCCTGGGCGTACAAATTCGTCCTGTCGCCGATGATCTTGATCGCGCTCTTGTTCGCCCCCACGGTGCCGTCGGAGCCGAAGCCCCAGAATTTGCACGAGATCGTCCCCCCGGGCGACGAATCGACGGGTTCCGCAGGCGCCGGAAGGGACGTATGCGTCACGTCGTCGACGATGCCGACCGTGAATGAGTTCTTCGGCCGGTCCGATTTCAGGTTCTCAAACACCGAAACGACCATCGAGGGGTTGAAGTCCTTCGAGCCGAGTCCGTACCGGCCGCCGACGATGCAGGGCGACCTTCCGCCCTCGTAAAAGGCGCTCCGGACCTCGACGTAGAGCGGTTCCCCGGCGGCCGCGTTCTCCTTTGTGCGGTCGAGGACGGCGATTTTCGTGACGCTTTCCGGGAAGGCGGCGCGAAGCCGCTCGGGAAGGAACGGCCGAAAAACGCGGACGCAGACCAGGCCGACCTTCTCGCCCCGTGCGTTCATCCGGTCGACCGTTTCCCGTATCGTGCTGCACGCCGACCCCATCGCCACGATGACGCGGTCCGCGTCCGGAGCGCCGTAATAGTTGAAGAATCCGTACTCCTTCCCCGTGATCCGGTTGATTTCGTTCATGTACCGGTCGATCACGGCCGGGAGCGCCTGGTAGTGCGGGTTGACCGACTCCCTGAGCTGGAAGTAGACGTCCGGGTTGACGGTCGTTCCGCGAAGGTCCGGGTGATCCGGGTTCAGTGCGCCGTCCCTGAAGGAGCGGACAGCGTCGTCGTCGACGAGAGCGCGGAGTTCGTCGTACTCGAGGACTTCGATCTTCTGGATTTCGTGGGACGTCCGGAACCCGTCGAAGAAGTGGAGGCACGGGATTCGCGCGCTGATCGCGGTCAGATGCGCAACGGCCGCGAAGTTCATCACGTCCTGAACGCTGTCCGAGGCGAAGATCGCAAACCCCGTCTGGCGCGTCGCCATGACGTCCTGATGCTCGCCGAAGATGCTCCACGCGTTATTCGCGAGCGTCCGCGCGCTCACGTGGAAGACGGCCGGCAGCAGTTCCCCCGCGATCCGGTACATGTTCGGGATCATGAGCAGCAGCCCCTGCGACGCCGTGTACGTCGTGGCGTACGCGCCGCCCTGGAGCGCCCCGTGAACGACGCCGGCCGCCCCGCCTTCCGACTGCATTTCCATGATCTTCACCGGTTGTCCGAAGAAGTTCTTCCTCCCCTGCGCCGCCCATTCGTCGACGAGTTCCGCCATCGGCGACGACGGCGTGATCGGGAAGATCCCCGCGACCTCCGTGAACGCATACGAAACGTACGCCGCGGCGGTATTTCCGTCCATGGTTTCCATTCTTCGTTTCGGCATGGATTCTGTCTCCTTCTCCTGTGATTTGACGGTCTGCCGTACTATATTCCGCGTCACCCGGCCTTCGCGCACCCCGGGCCGACGAGTTCGCTGCATCCTCCCGCAAGAGGCCGGACCTCTATCTGCGCGGCGATACGCTCCCGGATCGCCGGGACGTGCGAGATAACGCCGATGAGCTTTCCGTTTCCGCTCAGCCCCGCAAGCGTCTGGAGGGCCGTTTCGAGCGCCTCCTCGTCGAGCGTGCCGAAGCCTTCGTCGAGAAAGAGCGAGTCAACGCGGACCTTTCTGCTCGCCATCCGGGAAAGCCCGAGCGCGAGCGTGAGGCTGACGATGAAGCTTTCCCCCCCCGAGAGGTTTTTGACGGACCGTATCTCCCCCGCCTGCCAGGCGTCCCGGACGTTGAGTTCCAGCGGCTGCGCCTTGTCCCGGACGAGCAGATACCGGTCGGACATCTGCCGGAGCTGCCGGTTCGCGAGGTCGATCATTCGCTCGAAAGTCAGCGTCTGGACGAAGTTCCGGTATTTCCATCCGTCGGCCGAGCCGATGAGAATGTGAAGCGCGTCCCATCGCGAATATTCCGCCTTTTGCGCGTCGCGCGCGCGAAGCCGCTCCCGTTGCAGCGCCCGGACATCTTCGTTATCGTCCAGCTTCTGCCGGATGCCCCCAAGTTCCTGCTGCAAACGCCGCAGTCGTTCGCCCGTCCCGAGGACGTCCATATCGAGATCTTCCTTCGATTGCTCCGTCATCCGCTTCCGCCGTTCGTCTTCCAGAGCGGCGACCTTGTCGTGATGCTGCGCGTCGAGCCCCGCCTGCTCCTTCGCGAGGG
>CAZVUT010000036.1:0-19391 GCA_964630155.1 uncultured Synergistaceae bacterium | reverse complement strand
GTCCTCGCGGCGCTCGACGTGGACGTGGACTTCAATGTCGACGTGCTGTCGGGGCATGACGGCGTCCTGCGCGGCGCCTCGGGCGGACACTGCGACACCGCGGCCGGTGCGAAGCTCGCGGTCGTCGTCGTTCCGTCGTTCCGCGAGGGCGTTCCGTCGATCCGCGACGCCGTGCAGACCGTCGTGACGCCGGGCGAGACCGTGGACGTCATCGTCACGGAGCGGGGAATGTGCGTGAACCCGAGGCGCCCCGACCTCTCGGACGCTTTCAGGGCGGCGGGGCTCCGAGTGATGGATATCCGGGAACTCAAGGAACGCGTCGAACGCATTACGGGCGTTCCGCGGCCTGTCGCGCTTGACCGCGACCATCCCGTCGGCGTCGTCGAATACCGCGACGGCTCGCTTATCGATACGCTGTACCGTGTGGTATCCTCTTGAGATATCGATCGAAAGGCGGACGCCCGTTTGACCGCGGTTTCCTTTCTGTTGCAGGGCTGTAACCTGATTTTCGTCGTCTTCGTCGGCTGGGCCGGGGGAGCGCTTTTCAAAAGAGCGCGCATCCCGGCCGCTGCGTTGCTGGGCGCGCTCGTCATCTCCGCCCTCTGGGCGATGACGGGAACGCAGCCGGCGTATCCGTCCGGGACGCTCTCGTTTC
Organism: uncultured Synergistaceae bacterium; assembly: GCA_964630155.1. Lineage (GTDB taxonomy): Bacteria > Synergistota > Synergistia > Synergistales > Aminobacteriaceae > CALFXN01. The sequence continues at coordinate 18,736 of CAZVUT010000036.1, read as the reverse complement.
TGAGCAACGTCGCGATCGGGCTGTTTCTCGGAGTGCGGCTGAACCGCGAATCGTGCAGGCTTCTGCGGAAGCTTCCGGGCGCCGCACTCCTCGTTGCGGTGTGGATGCTCGGTCTGTCGCTCGTAATGGGATACCTGATGTCGGCCTTCACGTCGCTGCCCTTCGCGACCGCGATGCTCGGCTCGACGGCCGGGGGGATCACCGAGATGGCGCTCCTGTCGCTCTCGATGGGGGCCGACGTTGCGAGCGTGACGCTTCTGCAGGTCTTCCGGCTCCTGGCCGCAGTGCTCACGACGCCCGTTCTGTGCCGGATGTGGATGCGCAACCATCCGTCGCCGCCCGTCCGCTGCGTCGTGAAGGAAGGGGACGACCCCGTCGATGCCGTGGGCGCGCCCGTTCCGTCGGGCCCGCGGATGCGGACGAACGTCCTGTGCGTCGCGGCCGCCGTGTTCGGCGGCGCTGCCGGCAAGTGGCTTTCGCTCCCCGCAGGTCCGCTGATCGGCGCGATGATCGGCTCCGGCGCCGTGACGCTCCTTGTCGGGGAGCCGAAGCTGCCCGTCGGGCTCATCCGGACCTTCGGGCAGGTCGGCGTCGGCATCATCATCGCGCGCTCCATCACGAAGGAAGTCCTGCTCGGCTTCGTGTCGCTTCTGGGTCCGCTCGCGCTGCTGACCGTCGGCATGATCGGGGGATCGCTGCTGCTCGCCGTGCTGCTGCACCGGATCGCCGGATTCGCGCCGATGACCTGCATGCTCGCGGCGTCTCCGGGCGGCCTGTCGCAGATCGCGAGCATCGCCGACGAGTTCGGCGCCGATCCGGTCATTGTGAGCCTGATCCAGACGGTCCGCCTGCTCAGCATTATCCTCGTCCTTCCGCCGCTGTTGCCGCTGCTCATGCGCTGAAGCGAGCGTTCTTGACGTCTCCGCGCCGAAGGGGTAGGATCGGGTCGTCCCCGGAGTTCGGGGAACGACTCTTTTCGTATGTTCAGGAGACCGCGCCGATGCGCCGAAGCTAGACCGGACACAAGCAGAATCCGCCCGCTCTTTTTTAAGCGGCTTTCATCAGAGAGCCGTCTCTTCTGCGTGTCCTTCCTCCCCGATCATTCCGAAACGATTCTCAAACAACCCCTGTATCGTCGCGATCTTCGCGCAATCTCCCGTTCGTGCGGCGGGATCGTCGCGCTGCGTACGCCTGTCGTTTCGGTGTTCCGTGAGGTGGGGCGCCCTGCCCGAGTCCCCGTGACGGGGACGGACTGGAGGGTTCCGTGTCGCTTCTCTTTCGCAATGTCGCCTTTCGCTATGACCTCTCGCCCCAGCCGCTCTTCCGGCAGTTCGACGCCGATTTTCACGCCGGATGGAGCGGCGTGGCGGGAGCAAACGGCTCCGGCAAGACCACGCTGCTGCACCTGGCCGCGGGACTGCTCGAACCCACGGAGGGGCGCATTATCCGTCCCGCCCGGATCGCCCTGTGCGAACAGCGGACGGACGAACCGCCCGCCGATCTCGAAGAGTTCCTTCGCGCGCGAGGCCGCGAGGCGATCCTTTTGCGCGACGCGCTCGACATCCGCCAGGACTGGAATGAACGTTGGACGACCCTGAGCCACGGGGAACGCAAGCGGGCGCAGATCGCATCGGCGCTTTCTCGCGCCCCCGACGTCCTGCTGCTCGACGAACCGACGAACCACGTCGACTCCTGCGTGCGGTCGCTCCTGCGCGACGCGCTCGCACGATTCCGGGGCGTCGGGGTGCTCGTGAGCCACGACCGGCAATTACTCGACGAACTCTGCCGCCAGTGCGTTGTTCTCGACCCGCCCCGGGTTCTCGTCTTCCCCGGGGGATACAGCCGCGCCGTCGAACAGCGCGAACGGGACGAGGCCGCGCAGACCGAGGCGTACCTGCAGCACCGAAGGGACGTCCGCAGGATCGAGGTCGAACAGCAGCGCCGGAGAACGGAAGCGAACGCGAGCGACCGGAAGCGCTCCAAGCGCGGACTCGCCATTCACGATAGCGACGGCAGGGCGAAGATCGATCTCGCGCGCGTCTCCGGAGCCGACGGACAGGCCGGACGACTGACGCGGCAACTCGAAGGGCGTCTTCGCCGGGGCGAGGAGGAACTGCGGGAGCTGCGCCCGGTGAAACGGTACGACATGAACTTCTGGCTGCCTGACTCGCGCTCGGACCGCAATCATCTTCTCCGTGCAGCGGCCGGATCGCTCCCGCTTGGGAGTGTGAAAACGCTCATCTATCCTGACCTTGAAATCGGACCGCAAGACCGGGTCGCCCTGACGGGACCGAACGGAGGAGGCAAGAGCACGCTCGTGCGGTTTTTGCTCAAACGGATGAATGTCCCTGAAGGGAAGATCCTCTATATGCCGCAGGAGATTGGCCGGAACGAGAGCGCGGCGATCGCGGCGAAGGCCGCACGCGCGCCCGCGCATCTGAGGGGGTTGCTGATGACGGTGGTGAGCTGCCTCGGGTCCCGACCCGAACAGATTCTCGGCCACGACGAACCGAGCCCCGGAGAGGTCCGCAAACTGCTTCTCGCTCTCGGAGCGACGCAGTCGCCGCACATCATCGTCATGGACGAGCCGACGAACCACCTCGACCTGCCCGCCGTGGAGCTTCTCGAGAACGCGCTTTCCTCCTGTCCGTGCGCGCTTCTCCTCGTGAGCCACGACGAACGCTTTCTGGAACGCCTCGCGACGATCCGCTGGCGGATCGAACCCGGGAAAAACGGCGGCCGGCTGGTGGTCGGGCGCTGAACGCGGATGCGAGGCCGTGGTGTTCGGGACGGGGAGGGGCGAAACGACGATGCGAAAGATTCGTTTTTCAGGTTTCTCTGTTTTTTTGCTTGACGGACGAAGGCGCGTCCTTTACCCTTGTGGCATGCCAGATGAGAAACTGGAATGCCATGTACAAGCGCGAAAAATGCCAAAAATTGAATCCACGCCGGCTGCGGTGATTCCGGTTTTCCCCGGAACGAACGCCGCGTTTCCGGAGCCGGTGCGGCGGAGCGGGGTGAGACGCTCCGTCCGAATGTCCGGGAGGAGTTCAATCATCTACCGACGAAGGGAGTGTCGCGAATGGCAAAGCCGACGATCGAGTTCAGCGATACCCTGCCGACGGGGCAGTGGCGGCAGGTTGAAGGGGCTTCGGATGGTATTTTCGAGAAGATCCTCGCTTTCGATCCGGAGACGGGGAACCTGACGCGTCTCGTGCGTTTCCGGTCGGGAGTCGAAATTCCGAAGACACAGATTCACGACTTCTGCGAAGAGGTGTTCATTCTCGAAGGCTACATGATCGACACGGAAAAGAATCTGACGGCCGCGGCCGGATACTACGCGTGCAGGCCCGTCGGAATGGTTCACGGTCCCTATCGGATCCCTGTGACGTGCCTCTGTTTCGAGACGCGCTATCAGGATCCGGCAAAGCCTTTGGACGCGTCCTGTTCGCTGCTGAAAAGCGGCCGGAGCCCTTCCGCGCGTTGAGGGACGATGCCGGGGCGTTCCCGCCCGTGAAGGGCCGGAAACCCCTTTCGGAAAGGCCGGACGGCGCGGAGGACGGCTGCGCTCTGTCCGGCGCCGGACCGGAACATCAGACGCAGGTCCGGAAAATATCGAATGTGATCTACGCCCTGATGAAGAGCCGCATCCTGTCGCTTCACTATCAGCCGGGGACGCTGCTGACGGAACGCGCGCTCGCGGAGGATCTCGAGGTCAGCCGGACGCCCGTTCGCGAGGCGATCCAGCGTCTCGCGCAGGAAGGGTGGCTCCGGATCAACGCGCGCCGCAACATCCAGGTCCGGGACGTCACGATCGCCGATTTCGGTGAGGTGTTCCAGGCCCGGCGGATGATCGAACCCGCGGCGGTGGATCTCGCCTTTTCGACGGGAATCGCTGCGTCGCTCCCCTGGAAACTCGACGAGGCGATGGCGAACATGGGGGCGTCGCGCGGCGATCTGTATTCCTTCATTACGGCGGACCAGGCCTTTCACGCCGTCTTCTTCGACGCGCTGCACAATTCGCGTCTGTCGCGGATGTGGAAGACCCTGAGCGAGGACATGGTTTGGCTCGGAATTCTGGCGATGGGGCACGACGAACGGCGATACGCGATCGTCACGGAAGAGCACGAGCGGATCGTCGAGTCCGTGCGGCGCAGGCTTCGGAGGGCGTCGCGCGAGGCGATGGTCGCGCATCTGGATATGACCGAGCAGCGGTTGATGGCTCGGGTTGTCGATATGCGAATGGACGGAGCGTGACGGCCGTCCGGAGAGAGGGAATCGGAGCGCCGCCCGGACTCGTATCGGCGCGGCGGCTTCGATCGGAAGGAGGGAGGTTTCGCACGTAATGAAGATCAATTCTGTGGTATTGCGTTCAGGCGGAGACATGGAATGCACGGGCCTGTCGTTCGACGCGTGCGTCGCGGTGGGATACGCCGGAAGGGATCAGTCCGCGGTTCGGGCGCACATCGAGGAATTGCGCGCGATCGGCGTTCCCGTGCCGTCGATGATTCCGAGCATGTATTGGGTGGCGCCGGATCTCGTTTCCTGCACGAAGGAAATCTCCGTAATCGGCGACAGGACATCCGGCGAAATCGAGGTCTTTCTCGTCCGCGACGAGGTCGGGAATATGTGCGTGACGGTCGCGTCGGACCATACCGACCGGCAGCTCGAAACAGTGTCCGTCGCGAAGGCGAAGCAGATCTGCTCCAAGGTGATCGGCCCGTGTTTCTGGAACGTTTCGGACATCCGGGACCATTGGGACGCGCTCGAACTGACGTGCAGCGTCCGGCCCGTCGCGCAGCAGGGAAAGAAGCAGGCGTGGATTCTCTACCAGCAGGGGGCACTGGTTCGGCTCCTGCCGCCCGAGAAGCTCTTTGAACTCGCGCAGGAGCGGACGGGACAGGACGTTCCGGCGGGAGCGCGGCTTGCGCTCTTCTCGGGGACGCTCCCGGTCATCGGCGGCGAAATGGCGTACGGCGAGGCGTTTTCCCTCGAACTGCGCGACCCGGTTCTCGGGCGCTGCATCCGTCACGAATATTCCGTCCGGATCCTTCCGGACAGAAGCTAGGAGATCCGGCCATGTTACGAGTCGGCGTCATGCAGCTCGACATTCGCGTCGGAGACCGGGAAGCGAACCGGCGGAACCTCGAGGCCTGGCTCGATCGAAGCCTGACCCCTTCGGAGCATCCGACCGCCATCGTGATCCCCGAGATCTGGGATGTGGGGTACGACCTCGAACGCGCGAAGAAGATCGCGGATCCCGAGGGCAGGAGCGCCGCGGAATTCCTGGGCGGGCTTGCGAAGAAGCACAATGTCTGGTTCACGGGAGGCTCCGTGCTCGCTTCGTCGGGAACCAATTTCCACAACCGGGCGCAGGTCGTGAACCCCGAGGGCGATCTCGTGATGCAGTACGACAAGATCCATCTCATCCGGCTCATGGACGAACACCTCCACATCACGCCCGGAACGGGACTGGGGCTCTTCGACCTCGGCGGGATGAAGGCGGGATGCGTCATCTGCTACGACATCCGCTTCTGCGAGCTGTTGCGGACGTATGCGCTCAAGGGCGCCGAAGTCCTCTTCGTGAGCGCGGAATGGCCGCTCGTTCGCGCCGCTCACTGGCGGGCGCTCAATATCGCGAGGGCCATCGAGAACCAGATGTACGTCGTGGCCTGCAACCGCTGCGGGGAAACCCGCGGGACGGTCTTCGGGGGCGGATCGCTCGTCGTGTCGCCGTGGGGCGAGGTCCTCTTCGAGGGCGGGCGGGGCGAGGAAGCCGGGTTCGTCACGATCGACCCCGCGAAGTCGCGGGAAGTTCGGAAGTACCTTCCGGTATTCGCCGACAGGGCGCCGGAAGTTTACGATCTGTAGTCCAATCTGAGACAGGAGGGGTACGGAATGCGCTTCGGAAAGAAACTGGCGGTTGTGGCGGCGGCGGCGGTGATCGCATTGTCGGCGGTCCCGGCGATGGCGGTTGTGGAGATCAAGTTTGGTCACACGGGAAGTCTGGAGCACCAGTACCAGATCGGCGCGGAACAGTTCAAGAAACTGGTCGAAGCGGAGTCCAAGGGGGAAATCAAGGTCAACATCTTCCCGCAGGCGCAGCTCGGCGGCGAACGCGATCTCGCGGAAGGCGTCCGCATGGGGACGATCGAAATCGCTTCGGTCGCGGCGGGAAATCTCGCCGGATTCGTGCCGGAATTGCAGCTGTTCGGCATCCCGTTCCTGTTCCCGACGGCCAAACAGGTGTACGCGGCGCTTGACGGCGAAGTCGGCAAAGACATCGCGGCCATTATGGCCTCGAAGGGCTTCGTGAGCCTTGCGTTCTGGGAGGTCGGCTTCCGGAACATCACGAACAACACGCGGCCCGTCAAGACGCCCGAGGATATGAAGGGGCTGAAGATCCGCGTCCAGGAATCGAAGATCTGGATCCAGTTCATGAACCGCCTCGGCGCCGTCGCGACGCCGATCCCGTTCGGCGAACTCTACTCGGCGCTGCAGCAGAAGGTCGTCGACGGACAGGAAAACCCCGTTGCGACCATCTATTCCATGAAGTTCTACGAAGTTCAGAAATACCTCTCCCTGACGGGACACACGTACGAACCGGCCCACGTGATCGCGAACCCGAAGTGGTTCAACGGCCTTGACCCGAAACACCAGGCCATCATCCTGAAGGCGGCGGCCGATGCGGCGGTCTATCAGCGCCAGACGCTCGCCGACAAGGATAAGGAGCGTTTCGAGGTCATCAAAAAAGCCGGCGTCGTGATCGAGGAGAATCCGGACAAGGCCGCGTTCGCGAAGGCGACGGAAGATCTGTACAAGGTCCTTGCGGATACGGTTCCCGAAAAGCTCGTCCAGAAGATCAGGGATCAGGTCGCAGCAGTAAAGTAATGAATTTCCGAGCGCTCCCGCCCTTCTCGGGCGGGAGCGCGGGCGGCTCGAACGCCCGGAGGAGTGAATGAAAATGAAAAAACTGGAAACGGCGCTGTCGGTTCTCTCCGGCGCGTGTCTGGCTGTAATCTTTTTCGTGACGTTCGCCCAGGTCGTCCAGCGATACGTGTTTCAGGTGTCGATGCCCTGGGCGACGGACGTCATCCGCATCTTTTTCGTCTATTCCGTCTTTTTCGGGATGGCGGTGGGCGTGATGAAAAAATCGCACCTGAACATCGACGTCTTCGTCCACGCGCTTCCGGAGAAGGCGCGCGCGAATCTCGAACTGCTCTCGAACGTTCTGGTGACGGTCTTTCTCTCCGCGGTCTTCTGGTACAGCTTCCGCTTCGTCTCCGCGAACGCCGATCAGTACACCCCCTATCTCATGTTTCCGATGAGCTATGTGTATGCGATCATTCCGGTCTGCACGTCTGTGATGATCGCGTTTCTCGCAGTCGACACGTTCCGGGCGCTCTTCCGGCGTCCGACGCAGGGGCGGTGACGGCGAATGCTCTGGATAATCGGTCTTTTCGGAGTATTCTTTATCGGCGTTCCGATCGCGTTCTCCCTGGGTTTCATTACGCTCGTCGGTCTGTCGGGCGGCTCCATTCCGATGCAGGTCATCGTGCAGCGAATGTTCACGGGCGTGGACAACTTCGCGCTGATCGCGATCCCGCTCTTCATCCTGGCGGGGAACCTCATGGCCGTCGGGGGAATTTCCAAACGAATCACGGCCTTCTCCGAATCCCTCGTCGGGCACTGGCCCGGCGGTCTCGGAATGGTCACCATCGTCGCATCCATGATCTTCGCGGCCGTCACCGGATCGGCCATCGCAGCGACCGCGGCGATAGGCGGCCTGCTCATCGGTGTCATGATTTCCAAGGGGTATTCCAGGGAGTACACGGCGTCGCTCGTCGCCTGCGCGGGGTCCATCGGCCCGATCATTCCTCCGAGCATTCCGCTCGTGGTCTATGGCGTCATGGTGAGCACCTCGATCGCGAAGCTCTTCATGGGCGGCATCATCCCCGGCATCATCATGGGCGTCTCGCTGATGATCGTGAATTATATCGTCAGCAAGAAGCGCGGCTACGTGGGGCGCGAGGTCCGTTCCACCGGTGCGGAACTCTGGGCCGGGCTCAAGGACGCCATCCTCGCGCTGCTCATGCCGTTCATCATCATCGGCGGCATCGTGTTCGGCATCTTCACGCCGACGGAATCGGCGGGCATCGCCGTGGCGTACTCACTGCTGATCGGCGCGCTCGTGTATCGCGAACTCACCTGGAGGAATGTCGTCGACGCCTTTATCGACGCGGCCGTCATGAACGGAATCATCCTGACGGTGCTGATGACGGCGAGCCTCTTCATCTGGTTCATGACCGTGAAGATGATCCCGCAGCAGGTCACGCAGGTTCTGCTCCAGATCGTCCATTCGCAGTGGTCGGCGCTGCTTCTGATGAACATCGTGCTTCTCGTCGCCGGAACGTTCATTGATACGATCAGCGCGATGACGATCTTCGTGCCGCTCTTCCTGCCGCTCGTCAACGCGTTCCACATCGACCTCGTCCACTTCGGCGTGGTCGTGGCCGTGAACCTCACGATCGGAATGTGCACGCCGCCTCTGGGCGTCTGCCTGTTTGTCTCGTGCGGCATCGCGAAGACGACGCTGCGCGAGATGCTCTACGATCTCGGGATCATGCTGATCCCGCTGCTCGTCACGCTCGCGATCGTCACCTACCTGCCCTGGACGGTGACCTGGCTGCCGAACGTTCTGGGGTTGTAAGCGGAGACGCATCGCCCGAACTCCTCGAGCGCCTTCCAGTAGGCGTCTCCGGCCGTTCGCATGACGTCGTTGTGGCCCGCGCCATCGACCCAGAGACGCATCTTCGGGGATGGCGCGCGGTCAAAGAGCGTTTCTCCGTGACGGAACGCGACGATCCCGTCGCGGCGTCCGTGAATGAACAGCAGCGGGCAGCGTACGGAGGAGATCTTTCGGATATTCTCGAACCGGTCGAACGGAAGGATGGGAAGGATGGTCGCCACCCGGAACGCGGACGTGAACGCGCTTTCGAGGATGAGTCCGCCGACGGGCTTCCGGATCGCCAGTTCGACGCTCGGCCCCGACCCGACGGACCGCCCGAACGCGATGATCCGTTCGGGCGGGAGTCCGCATTCCCGGAGCAGGTATTCGTACACGGTCAGGATGTTCTCGTACGCGGCCTCTTCCGAAGGGCTCCCTGTGCTCGCGCCGTATCCGCTGTAGTCGTAGGCGACAACGGAAAATCCGTGCGCGGCGAATGCGGACAGCGACGGTTCTATGTCTCCGAGATCCTCCGCGTTGCCGTGACTGAACAGGATCGTGCAGCGCGCGTCCGGATTCCGGAGCGAACGGATGGCGACGAACCCCCCGCCGGGCGCCGGGATCTTCCGATATGGCGGCCCGTCCGGATAGGATGGCGGGCGCGGCTGGAAGATGACGGCGTCCGAAAAAAACCACGCGAACGCAAACAGCCCTGCGTATGCGGCCAGAGCGATGCGCCCGAAAGAGCGCATCGCTTCCGGCACGTGTTTCAACACGCGTTCCTCAGCTCCTCCCCGGGGCGTCGGGCGCAACGTCCTTCGCGGCGCCGCAGTGCATGCAGTGTGGCAGCAGCGCGTGCCGGACCTTGTGGCACGAAGGACACTCCTCGAAGACCACGCTCCCGCACGCCGGGCAGATGTACGGCTCTTCCTGCGGGCTCTCTGCGCCTCCGCCGTTCGGGACGACTGTCCGGTTGACGGTGCGACGCGTCCAGAACAGGAAGCGGCGCGGACCGATGCGGATGGGGTACTCGCAGACGGGGCAGAGGAAGCGTTCATACGACTCCCTGTATTGCCGGAGAACCAGCTGCGCCTTCGGGAACGCGATCGTCCGGATGAAATGGACAAGCAGCTTCGTGACGACGATCACCAGTCCGCCGATGAGAATGTACTTGAAGGCCCTGCTCGGGAAGTACGCGTGGACGACCTGCGCGACCTTGACGAGCGCCGCGGCGCCGAACGCGAGGTAGACCGGAAAGTAGATCCCGGACCGTTTCCGGAAAATGACGAACGATGCGGCGGCGAGAACGGGCAGCAGCAGCGCGAGCTGCATGCCGGCGAGCTTCATCCGGTGCTTCCGGACGAGCTCGTCGTACTCCTCGCGCGCCGGTTGGCGCTGCGTTTCGATCCGCCTTTCCAGGCGTTCCTTCTCGATGACGAGACTCTGCCTTTGTTCCAGAAGTTCCGATACGGTCTGGCTGAGTTCCTGGTATTTCCGCTGGTTCTCGAGGAAAAGGTTCAGGCTCGCCGTGACGTTCGCCTGTTCCGCTTCGGAAAACGCTACGCTCTTTTGCAGTCCGAGCTTCTGAAGCTCCAGAAGCTGGCTGATGGTCTGCCGGAGATTTCCGGAGCTGTCGCCCAGGATTCGCTGCTTTTCGGTCAGGCTCTCGATCCGGCGCGTAACCTCGCCGATCCGCTCCGCGAGGCCGTCGCGTTTCGCGGTCAGGCCCGGTTCGATATGCGCCGTCTCGATCGCCGTATAGTCGGGGCCCCGTATGGACCGGATGTCGCCGACCAAAAAGTCCAGGACCCAGAAGACGAGCACCGCGAGCACGAGGGTGAAGAGGCGCATTGCGATGCGGTGCAGCCATGTTCCCTTCGATGAGGCTTCCGGTTTCACGGTTCGCTCCTTTCCGCCCGATTGGCGTCCGTTTCAGGCTCCCTCTGTTTCCATCCCGATCCGTTCGTTACTTCGCCCGAATCTCGGCGATCCGCGCGACGATCCGTTCCGACGCCCCGCGAACCGCGCCCGCGTCGCCCTCCGCGCCGTTCGGTTTCATGAGCGCGGTCCCGAGCCCGACGGCGAAGGCCCCGGCCGAGAACCACTCCGCGAGGTTTTCCTCGGAAACGCCGCCGATCGGCATGATCTTCGCCCAGGGCACAGGTCCGTGGACGGCCTTGATGAACTTCGGCCCGAGAACGTCGCCGGGGAATTCCTTGACGACCTCCGCGCCCAGTTCCATCGCGCGGACGAGTTCGGTCACGGTTCCGACGCCGGGCATGTAGGCCACGCCGTATCGGTTGCAGGTGCGGGCCACGTCCTCGCTCAGGCAGTGGGAGACGATGAACTCCGCGCCGTTCAGGATGCAGAGCCGCGCCGTCTCCGCGTCCGCTACGGTTCCGGCGCCGATCGCGAGATCCCGTCCGTTCGGCAGGGCGCGGCAGCGGCGTCCGACCTCCGCGAGGATCTCCAGCGCCCCCGGGTAGGTTGTCGAGACCTCGACGGCCGTCACGCCCCCCCGGAACATGGCTTCGCCCGACGCGACGCCGATGCCGACGTCCTTCGTACGGATAATGCCAACCACTCCCAGTTCCTCGATCTGCCTGAGGATGTCGCACTTTCTGATGCTCATCAGCAATCCGCCTCCTTCGGCGTCGTCTGTGCAGCTCTTGTTGACGTCGAATTTTTCAGTCACTATAATACCAAAAAAGTGGAGATCTCAAAAATATTTTTTTGGAGTGACACGGATGCAGCGGGTTCAGGAAGAGTTCAAACTGTTCCAGTCCCTGATGAAAGGCGTCACGGCCGTTTTCGGGACCAATTGCGAGGTCATCCTCCACGACCTCACCGACGGGTACGAGAGCACGGTCGTGTGGATCGAGAACGGCCACGTCACGGGGCGAAAGGTCGGGGACTGCGGCAGCAATCTCGGTCTCGAAGTGCTGCGCGGGACCGACACGCTGGGCGACAAGTACGGCTATACGGCGCGAACGAAGGACGGCCGGCTGCTGCGCTGTTCGTCGGTCTATATCCGGAACGGCGAGGGGAAGGTCGTCGGGTGCCTGTGCATCAACTTCGACATCTCCGACCTGCTGATGGCCGACAAGGCCATCGGGGCGCTCATTTCCGGGCCCGAGGCGGCGGATCCGGAAAAGGCGGAGGAGTTCTTCGTCAACGACGTCAACCAGCTCCTCGATGCGTTGCTCCAGAAGGTGCAGGAGGAGATCGGCAAACCGGCGGCGTACATGACGCGGGAGGAAAAAGTCCGCGCGGTGCACTTTCTCGACCGCAAGGGAGCCTTTCTCATCACGAAGTCCGGGGACCGGATCTGCCAGTATCTCGATATCTCGAAATTCACGCTCTATTCCTATCTGGGCGAGGTGCATGCGGAGCTGCCGAAGCGCTAGGAAAGCGCAACGGCGGCTCTTTCGTTTTTCCGCTTTTCCGAATGCGAAAGGAGAGAGGCGCAATGGCGAGGGACGTGTACGCGGAGCTGGGAGTCCGGAAGGTGATCAACGCGGCCGGGACCTACACGATGGTCGGAGGGTCGCGGATGAGCGACGAGACGCTCGCGGCGATGGCGCAGGCCGCGAGGAGCCATGTAGTCATCAAGGAACTTCAGGAGAAGGTTCATGCGCGCCTTGCGGAACTCACGCACAACGAGGCCGCGTACGTGACGGGCGGAGCCGCGGCGGGACTTCACATCACGGGAGCGGCCGCCATAGCGCGAAAACTCGGACGCCCGCACTGGTCGCTGGACCGGGAGCAGATCGCACGGACGGAAATCATCGTCCACAGGGCGCACCGGAACCCGTATGACTGGTCGCTGCAATTGCTCGGCGCGAAGATCGTCGAGATCGGTTTCCCGAACGTGATCCTTCCGACGAGGGAAGAGGATTTGCAGTACGCGATTACGGAGAGCACGGCCGCGATCTACTACTTCTTCATGCCGCCGGGAGGATGGACCGCGCGCGGCGCGCTCGACCTCGATACGACGCTCCGCATCGCGGCCCGGCGCGGGGTTCCCGTGATCGTTGACGCCGCGGCGCAGGTTCCCCCGGTCGAAAACCTCTGGACGATCACGGAACGCGGCGCGTCCGCCTGCGTCTTCAGCGGCGGCAAGGATCTTCGCGGCCCGCAGGCGAGCGGACTCGTCGTCGGCAAGGCCGACTTCCTCAAATGGGTGACGGAGACGGCCTTCCCGACGTACGGCGTCGGCCGGATGTTCAAAGTCGGGCGCGAGGAGATCGTCGGCCTCTACGCGGCCGTCGAGCAGTACCTCACGATGGATCACGCCGAACGGGTCGCGTGGGCCGAGCGGCGCATCGCCCTGTTCCGGAAGGAGTTCGAGGACAATCCGGTCGTCCGCGTGCAGCGGGTCTACCCGAACGAGGCGGGGCAGCCCTTCCCGCAGATGGCGGTTTCGTTCACCGGAGAGGGGCATGTGGCCGAGTACGTCCTTCGCAGGTTGCGCGAGGGGGATCCCTCCATTTTCACGATGGCCGCGGACGAGCGGTCCGTCTTCGTGAATCCGATGACGTTGCGTGACGAGGAGCTTGACGAGATCCGCAACCGGGTCGCGCGGATCGGCGAGGAAATTTTCGTTCAGGGCGGGAGAGTCGGGGAATGACCGACGCGCGTGCGGCCGGAGACCTGTCCGGCGCGACGATCATCGCCGGCGGGCGCGTGCTCGATCCCTCGCGCGGCGTGGACGTCGTCGCGGACCTTGCGATCCGGGACGGCCATATCCTCGGAACCGGCGACTACATGAAGCGGCCGGACGCGTCCGGGGCCCGCGTGATCGACGCGTCCGGGCTTCTCGTCGTTCCGGGGCTCGTCGATATGCACACGCACCTCTTCCACACCGTGCCGAATCCCGACGCCTGGGCGGGGGAGAACAGCGTTCCACCCGACGCGTTCAGCTTCCGCAGCGGTGTCACGACGATGGTTGACGCGGGCAGCGCGGGGTGGCGGAACTTCGACTACTTCCGCGTGACCGTGATCGAACGCGCGAAGACGCGCGTCTTCGCGTTCGTCAATATCGCGAGCTACGGGATGGTGAACGACATCATCGAACAGCACGCGCCCGACTTCGACGCGGACGCGACGGCGCGGGCCGTCGCACGGAACGAAGACGTCGCGGTCGGGATCAAGAGCGCGCACTACTGGCGTCCGGACTGGGCGTCCGTGGACCGGGCCGTCGACGCCGGAGAGAAATCGAATCGCCCCGTCATGGTGGATTTCGGATACTTCATGAAAGAGCGCCCGTACTGGCGGCTTGTCACGGAACACCTGCGGCCCGGGGACATCAGCACGCACTGTTTCCGGGGGCCCGTCCCGGTCGCGGACGAGGCGGGGCGCGTCTACCCCTATCTTTGGGAGGCGCGGCGCCGGGGAGTGCTCTTCGACCTCGGGCACGGCGGCGGCAGCTTCCTCTTCCGCAACGCCGTTCCGGCCTTCCGCGAGGGCTTCTACCCGGACGTCGTATCGACGGACCTTCACGTCCAGAGCATGAACGCCGCGATGATGGATATGCCGACGACGATGTCCAAGTGTCTCGCGCTCGGAATGCCGCTTTCGGAGATCATCGCGGCTGCGACGTTCCGCCCGGCCCGCGCGATCGGACACGCGGAGCTCGGGACGCTCTTCCCCGGAACGGTGGCGGACGTAGCGGTCTTCGGCGTCCGGAAGGGGACGTTCGGGTTCGCGGATTCCGTAGGCGGACGCATCGCGAGCGCGGAGCGGTTCGAATGCGAGATGACGTTCCGCAACGGGGCCGTCGTGTGGGACCGCAACGCGCGCACGGCGTCAGACTACCGCGCCCTGCCCGGAAACGCGGGGATCCGTGAGGGCGAATATCTGATTCCGCCAGTCTCCTGACGGGTGTTTCCCCCGGCGGACGGAAGCCGGGCGGCGCAGGTTCCACAATACGGCGATGGATTCAGACCATAGAAAGGGGAGTGAAGGGTATGAAGGGAAGGAAGCTGTTGGGTGTACTGGCGGCATGCGTGTGTCTCGTGTTGGTCGGCGGCGCGGCGACGGCCGCGCCGGCGAAAGGCGGGGTTCTGCGGATGGCGGTGATCGACGAGCCGCCGACGCTCGACCAGCATGTCGTGACGTCCGATCTGACAACGATGATCGCGCAGCACATCTTTGAAGGACTGTACGCGTTCAATGCGACGTACGCCCCGGTTCCGATGCTCGTCAAGAGCGACGAGGTGAAAGACGGCGGCAAAGTCGTCGTCCTGCATCTCCGCGACGGCGTGAAGTTCCATAACGGAAAGGTCATGGACGCCGAGGACGTCCTCGCGTCCCTGAACCGCTGGGGCAAGTTCGGCGCGCGCGGACCGGTCCTCTTCGGAAACCTGGAGAAGGTCGAGGCGACGGGCGCGCTCGAGATCACGATGACCTTCAAGGCGCCGTTCGCGCCGTGGAAGAGCCTGCTCGCGTTCCTGAACGGCGGCCCCGTCATCTATCCGAAGGACGTCGTCGCGACGGCGGAAAAGAAGCCCATCGAGCAGTACATCGGAACGGGCCCGTACAAGTTCGCCGAGAGAAACCCCGGACGGTACATCAAACTCGTCCGTTTCGACGACTACGCGAGCCGCACCGAACCCGCCGACGGCTACGCCGGAAAACGCGAAGCCCTCTTCGACGAGATCCGCTTCATCCCGGTTCCCGACGTCGGAACGCGCGTGAACGGCGTGAAGGCCGGGGACTACGACTACGCCGAACAGATCCTGGGCGACCTCTTCGACTCGCTGAAAGCGGACGACTCCGTCGTGACGACCGTGAATCAGGGCGCCACGCAGGGACTCATGTTCTTCAACTCGAAGACGGGACCGCTGAAGGAGAACTTCAAGCTCCGCCGCGCGCTCCAGGCGGCGATGAACATGGAAGCGGTCCTTCGCACGGCCGTCGGCCCGAAGGAACTCTGGAAGGCGTCCGGATCGTTCATGCCCGACAGCACGACCTGGTACTCGAAGTCCGGCGTCGACGCGTTCAGCAACGGCAGTGCGGAAAAAGCGAAGGCGCTCGCCAAGGAAGCCGGATACGCGGGCGAGAAGATCACGCTGATGGCGTCCACGTCGTACAAGTTCCACCACGACAGCACGATGGTCCTCGTCAAACAGCTCAAGGACGCCGGCTTCAATATCGACTACCAGATCTACGACTGGGCGACGCTGATCTCCAAGCGCGCCGACCCGGCGCAGTGGGACATCTTCTTCACGCATCACGGCTTCGTCCCCGACCCGGTGCTGTACACGTTTATGAGCGAATCGTACCCCGGCTGGTGGACGACCGAAACGAAGCGCGCGCTCGCGAAGGAATTCAGCGCGACGATGGACGACGCGGCGCGGAAACTCGTATGGGACAAGATCCAGGCGCTCGTCTACGAAGAGGTCCCCGTCGTCAAGACGGGCGACCACTTCACGTATGATATCTATTCGCCGAAGCTCGACGGCCTGTCGGCGTCCTCCCTGATCTGGCCGAAGTTCTGGGGCGTCGGGTTCAAGGCGGCGAAGTAGCATTCCCTTCCGGGGGGCCGGAATCCGGCTCCCCGGATGCCGGGAGCGGAGGGAGGGAGTCTCACACCAATGATCGCCTATATTTGCAGACGTTTTTTGAGCATGATTCCATCCCTGTTTCTGGCGTCGGTGATCGTATTTTCGTTCATTCACTTCATCCCCGGCGATCCGGCGCAGGTGATGCTCGGGGATCAGGCGACGCCGGAGCGGGTGCAACAGCTCCGGGAGAGCATGGGACTGGATCGGCCCCTCTACGTGCAGTACGCGAAATGGATCGGCGGGGTGCTTCGCGGGGACATGGGGCAGTCTATCTTCTTCCACAAGCCCGTTCTCGACGTGATCGCGGACCGGGCCGAAACGAGCCTCCTCATCGCCGTATTCTCGATGATCCTCATCATCATCGTCGGCGTGCCGATCGGCATCCTGTCGGCGGTTCGCTGCAACAGCCGGCTCGACCAGTTCTTCTCCGGCGCGTCGATGTTCTTCGCCTCGATCCCGACCTTCTGGCTCGGACTGAACCTGATGCTTCTCTTCGCGGTTTCGCTCCGCTGGCTGCCCACATCGGGCTTCCCGTCGATCATCGAATCGGGCGACTGGTCGAACCTGCGCTATCTCGTTCTGCCCTGCATCACGCTCGCGGCGCCGAACTCCGCGCTCATCATCCGGCTCACGCGGTCGAGCATGCTCGATGTCGCACGCGCGGACTACGTCAAGACCGCGTGGGCGAAGGGGCTGTCGGAAGGCGCCGTCACGACGAGGCACATATTCCGCAACTCGCTGATCTCGGTCGTCTCGGCGCTCGGGTTCACGTTCGTCGCGCTGCTCGCGGGAACGGTCGTCACGGAGACGGTCTTCTCGCTTCCCGGCGTCGGGCGGCTCGTGGTGGAGTCACTGCTGCGGCGGGACTACCCCACGATTCAGGGAATCATCCTGATCGTGGCCTTCGTCTACATGCTCGTCAACCTGCTCGTGGACCTCTCGTTCGCGATTCTGGATCCGCGGATCCGGTATTCGTAGGAGGACGCAGACGATGAACATTCTAGCGGTCTTCGCCCGCCGCAAAATCGCGCTTTTCGGACTCGTGGTCATCGGCGTGATGCTCGCCTTCGCGATCTTCGCCCCCCTGATCGCGACGATGGACCCGCAGGCAATGAACCCCGTGGACAAGCTCACGCCGCCGAACGGAATCTACCTGTTCGGAACGGACAACTTCGGGCGCGACATCTTCAGCCGCGTGGTCTACGGCGCACGGGCCAGCCTGCTCGGGTCGACGGGAGTCATTCTCTTCTCGATGACGCTCGGCGTCCTGATCGGCGTCGTCGCCGGGTACTTCCGCCGGCTCGAGCCCTGGCTCATGCGTCTCGTCGACGTCCTCATGGCCTTCCCGCCGTTGCTGCTCGCGCTGGTGCTCGTCTCCATCCTCGGGCGCGGAATGCTCAACGTGATCGTCGCGGTCGGGGCGACCTACCTGACCCGGACGACGCGAATCGTCTACGGCCTCACGCTGAAGGTCCGAGAGGAGGCCTACGTCGAGGCCGCCGTCTCGTCGGGTGCGAGGGTGCGGGACATCATCCTGCGGCACATCCTGCCGAACATGATGTCGCCGATCATCGTTCAGGCCACGTTCACGTTCGCGTTCTCGCTTCTCGACATGGCCGCGCTCGACTTTCTCGGACTCGGCATCCCTCCGTCCATCCCGAGCTGGGGGAACATGCTCAGCGAGGGGCGGATGTACATCACGCGCGCGCCGTGGCTGCTGACCTTTCCGGGAATGTGCATCGTCCTGACCGTTCTCGCGTTCAACCTCGCGGGCGACGTCCTCCGTGACCGGCTCGACCCGCACTTCCGGTCGCGCATCGAGGGGGTGTGACCGTGGCGGACGAACGAAACGACGTCATCCTCGACCTCCGCGACGTCCGGGTCCGCTTTCCCGGCCCGAATCCCGTGTATCCCGTCGACGGCGTCAGCCTCGACATTCGTTCGGGCGAGACGCTCGGCCTCGTCGGCGAGTCGGGGAGCGGCAAGTCGATGACGTCGCTCGCGATCATGGGGCTCATCACGAAGCAGGGCGGGGCCGTGACCGGCGGAAATATCTTCTTCAAAGGGCGGGATCTGCTTGCGCTCTCCGACCGCGAGATGATGGACGTCCGGGGGCGGGAGATCTCGATGATCTTCCAGGAGCCGATGACGTCGCTGAACCCCGTCTACACGATCGGCGACCAGATCGTCGAGGCGATCCGCGCGCACGCGCTCCCCGAAGGCGGCCGCATGCCGAAGCGGCAGGCGTGGGACCGGGCCGTGGAGATGCTCGCGCGCGTCGGCATCCCGAGTCCGGAGAAACGGGCGTCGTCCTGGCCGCACCTCCTGAGCGGCGGCATGCGCCAGCGCGCGATGATCGCGATGGCGCTGTCGCTGGACCCGGAACTCCTGATCGCCGACGAGCCGACCACGGCGCTCGACGTCACGATCCAGGCGCAGA
>CAZVUT010000035.1:12250-19397 GCA_964630155.1 uncultured Synergistaceae bacterium | reverse complement strand
CCTCGACCGAATTTCTCATTGATTCCATCGTGCCGTCAATATCGTGCATCGTCTCGCTCCTTTTCGTCATATCTCTCAAGCCGAGAATCATTCGGGAACATCGATCCGCTCGTCCGCAGCATAGTTCTCGTCGGAGTCCGTCCTGCTCTCCGGGCATGCAATCGCCGTATCGAGCATATCGAGGATCGACGCCGTCAGACGGCCGTACTCGGGGTCGTCGCAGCGGCGCGGGCTTTCAAGCGAAACCGGAACCGTCGCGGTTACGCGTCCGGGGCGCGCCGAGAAGACCGCGATCGTGTCCGCGAGATAGACGGCCTCGTCGACGCTGTGCGTCACGAACAAAACCGTGTTCTTCCGGACCGATCGAATCCGGAGAAGCTCCCGCTGCAACAGGATCCTCGTGTGCGCGTCGAGCGCGCCGAAGGGCTCGTCCATGAGCAGGACATCCGGTTCGGCGGCGAGCGAACGCGCGATCGCGACGCGCTGCCGCATGCCGCCCGAGAGTTCGTGGGGCATCGCGTGCGTGAACGACGAAAG
This sequence comes from uncultured Synergistaceae bacterium, assembly GCA_964630155.1. Taxonomy (GTDB): domain Bacteria; phylum Synergistota; class Synergistia; order Synergistales; family Aminobacteriaceae; genus CALFXN01. The sequence goes on along the minus strand of CAZVUT010000035.1, from coordinate 18,860 downwards.
ACCTACGATCTCGAGCAGACCGCGCACACGCTCGTCCCTCACAGCCGCGGATGTACGCGCGTACTCCAGCCCCAACGCGACGTTGTCGCGGACATTTCTCCACGGAAGCAGCGAATACTCCTGGAACACCATGCCGCGCTCGCGTCCGGGTCCGGCGACGGGCGATCCGCGATAGTCCACGGAACCGCCGGAAGCGCGTTCCAGCCCCGCAACGACGCGGAGCAGCGTCGACTTTCCGCACCCCGAGGGGCCGACGATGCAGACGAACTCGTTCTCTCGCACGTCGAGAGAGGCCCCGTCGACGGCCGTGAGAAAACCGCCCGAACGTTTCGGGAAGACCACCGAAAGATTCCGGACCGACACGACGGGAACAGTGTTCAGCGGCTCAGGCGAACCCACTGGAATTTCCTTTCCTCGATCCTTCGGAATCCGAAGTCCAGAAGCGCGCCGACGAAACCGATGCCGGCCATTCCGGCAACGACGACGTCCGTCCGCGCAATGGTGTACGCGTGGGTGATGAGATACCCGACGCCCGAAATACTCCCGGGCAGCATCTCGGCGGAAACGAGACACATCCACGCCACGCCGAGGCCGCCCCGCAGACCGTTGACGATCGACGGCATCGCGCCGGGCAGGAGAATCGACCGGAAGATATCGCCCTCCGAAGCTCCAAGCGTGCGCGCCGAGTCGAGCAGGATCGTCCTCACGCCGCGCACGCCGTGAATGGCGCCGCTTAAAATCGGATAGACGGCCCCGATGAAGATGATGAAAAGCATCGAGAGCTTCAGATTGTTGAGCGGCGTGAAAAACTCCCCTTCCTCCACGCCCGCGAGCGTCGCAAAGCTGGCGACGCCGAACCACGCGAGAACGAGCGGCACCCACGCGAGCGGGGGGATCGGGAGAGAAACACGTTGAGCAACGTGTGACAGCGCGCGCTGTACCCCATCACGATCCCGACGGGAATCCCGACGGCGACCGCAAGGGCGTAGCCCGTCAGGACGCGGGCGAGGCTCACGAGGATATTGGACGCGAGCGACCCCATCCCGATGACCGATGCGAACGGCGACGCGAAAAGCTCCCCCACCTGGCCGGGAAGGGGAACGACCACCTGATTGTTCGCCTTCACGGCCGCGACATGCCACAGGAGGAGAAAGAGCGCGGGAATGACGAAGGGAACGAGCGAAAAGGTCTTTTTTTCCTTCATATCGAGAGAGGAGGAACCGTCCCCCGGAGAAAAGGGGGGAAGAAACCGGAGGACGGTCCGAACCTCAGCCTGTACGCGTCCCTACTTGCGGACGTGCGAGAAATCGAAGAGGATCTCCTGTGCATCCTCTATCTTCTTGCCCTTGAGCGAACCGGAAAGCTTGCTCATTGAGTTCAGAACGTCGAGATACGCTCCTGCGCCCCGGACCCAGCCTTCCGTCGGATCGGTCCCGAAGATGATCGTGGAGCGTTCGACAGCCTCCCGGGGCATTCCGAGCCATTCGGCCGTGATTGCCGAGGCCTCGCTCTTGTTCGCGTTGATCCACGCCGCGCTCTCGGTCAGCAGATCGACCAGCGCGGCAACCTCGGCGGGATGTGCTTCGAGAATTTCCGTCCGCGCGGCGGCGACGCAGCACGGGAAGTTCGACCAGCGCCCCGCAGGGGGCAGGTCCTTCAGATCCATGACGAGCTTGCCCGCCTTCTTTTCCACCGCGACGGCAGGGATGGGATCCGGGCCGACCCATGCGTCCACTTGCCCGCTCGTCAGCGCCATGATCAGGTTGGAGGTCTCCTTGAGGTCGACCAGAAGCACCTTGGCCTTGGCGTCTCCGGGATCTTCCGTCACGGCGAGTCCCGCCTCGCGCAACGCGCCTTCGATGACGATGCGCGGGGCGCTCGTCGGAGAGTGGTAGCCCAGCTTGACCGGCTGCTTCGCGCCTGTGACCCATGCGAGGAAGGAGTTCCAGTCGGAGACGGGATTCTCCGGCGCGACGATAAGCCCCATCCCCTCGGTATGCACCGGGCAGAGAACCTTGATCGGAAGCCCCTTGTCAATCGCCGTCATCATTGCCGGAAGCGATCCGAGCCCGATGTCGAGGTGCTTTTGGGCGAAGAGCGTCGATGTTTCCGCCCCGCTCTTCGCGACGATGACGCTGAGGCGTGCGACCGCGTTCCCCTTCACCATAAGGTCGTATTTTTCCTTCGCGACGACGGGCTTGAGATATACGCCCCTGTCGGCGAACGCCTCGCCGCGCGCGAGCGCGACCATGAAGGGCTCCTGGTGCGTCGTAAAGATGTAGCTCACCGAAAGCCGCGGCGTTTCGCCGCCGAACGCAGCCGGCGCAATCGCAAGCATCGTTGTTGCAAGGAACGCGAAAATGACTTTCTTCATAACGGATTCACTCCTGTCATAGTTTGTCGATTGATTCTGATATCAATGCGCATTCAGAAGAACTTTACGTTCCGGTCAGAGCGCGTCTCGGGAAAAATCCGCCGCCGCGCGCCGCGCCGACCGGTGAGACCGGAACAGCAGAAGCGCCAAAAGAACCAGCCCGACACCCCTCGCCGCCGGGAACGGCGTCAGAAGGGCGAGCCCCGTCGCCGCGAAGGCGGCCCGGCCGGACGCTCCGATATTCCGGAAACACCACCCCTGCGCGGCGCACGCAACAGCGACGACGCCAAGCACGGAGGCGACAAGAACCAGAGCGATCCCGGAAAAAGACGTTCCCTGAAGCAGCATTTCCGGGCTGTAGACGAACGCATACGGGACGATGAACGCGGGAATGGCCATGATGAACGCCGCTCTTCCCGTTTTCGACGGATTCGCCCCCGCTATTCCCGCGGCCGTGAACGAGGCGAGACACACGGGCGGCGTCACGTCCGCGAGGATGCCGAAGTAGAACACGAACAGGTGCGCGGCCAGCAGGGGGACCTTCAGCGCGGCCAGCGCCGGGACGACGACGGTGCTCGTGACGATGTAGTTCGCCGTGGTCGGGAGCCCCATCCCGAGGACCAGACAGGCCATCATCGAGAAAAAGAGCGTCGGGACAAGACTGTTTCCCGCCAGTCCGACGATGTTGTTCGAGATCGCCAGGCCGACGCCCGTCAGCGCGGCCGTCCCGACGACGAATCCCACGAGGGCGCATGCGACCGCCACACCGAGCCCTTCCCGCGCTCCGTCAGCCAGGGCGTCAATTATCGCCCGGAAAGACATCCGCGTGTGGCTCCGCAGCGCGCTGCACGCAACGGTCGAACAGACGCCCCAGAAGGCCGCCGTCAGCGGCGTGTACTTCCGGAGCAACAGCGCGATCACGACGATCACCGGCAGCAGCAGGTGTCCGTCCCTCCGCAGGACCAGCCATGCGTTCGGGACGGCGTCCGGCGGCAAAGCGCCGAGGGCGTTCCTTCGCGCGTTGAAATCAACGTTGCAATAGATCGAGAGGTAATAGAGGATCGCCGGGAAGAGAGCCGACATGGCGATCGTGAGATACGAAACGCCCAGAAACTCCGTCATGATGAAGGCTCCGGCGCCCATGATCGGCGGCATAAGCTGCCCCCCGGTCGACGCGGTCGCCTCCACGGCGGCCGCGAATTCCGGCCGGCACCCGATCTTCTTCATGAGCGGGATCGTAAAGGTTCCCGTCGTGGCGACGTTCGCCACCGACGACCCGTTGATCGTCCCAAGCAGTCCGGACGCGACCACCGCGACCTTCGCCGGACCGCCGGGACTCCTTCCGGCCAGAGAAAGCGCGAGATCGTTGAAGAAACGAGCTCCTCCGCTCGCGCCCAGAAAGGCCCCGAAAAGGATGAAGAGAAAGACATAGGTGCTCGATACGCCGAGCGCGATCCCGAGAACGCCTTCCGTGGTCAGGTACATCTGCTGCACCACCCGGGAGAGCGAAAATCCCTTGTGCGCGAGAATCCCGGGCATATACCGGCCAAGGAAACAGTAGAGCAACGCCGCGACGGCGATGCAGGGAAGGACGTTCCCCGTCACCCTCCGCCCGGCTTCCAGCACGAGCGCGAACGTCAGCAGTCCAAGCCAGAGTTCATGGGGCTGAACGAGCGCCCCCCGCTCCATGATGGCGTCGTGCGCGATCACGAGGTATCCGACGCACACGCCGCCAAGTATCGCCAAGAGCCAGTCGTACCAGGGGACACGTTCGCTCCGCCCCGGCGCGGCGGGATAGAGAACGAACACCGCGACGAGGACGAAAAGCAGATGGACCGCACGATGGATTTCCGTCGGCATCAGGCCGAACCCGGCCGTGTAGAGGTGGAAGCAGGACATGGCGACAAGCCACAGCGTCAACGCCGTTCCGGCCGGGCCGGCCGGCATGCGCCGGCGGGGGCCTGAAAGCGCGGACGCCTCCTCCGTTCCTATTCCTTGCGCTATGTCGCCGTCCCGCTGATTCATGGGGCCGTCGCGCCTACTTCACTGCGCCCTTTTCGCGATAGTACTTCTCCGCGCCCGGATGCAGGGGCAGCATGATGTGCGCGACGTTCCCGAAGGTCATTCCGCTCATTTTCGGCGCGTTCTGCACCAGAACGTCCGTATGCTCGTAGAGCGCTTTCGTCATCTGATAGACAAGCTCCGCATCCAGGTCGTCGCGGACGGTGAGCATGTTCCAGCTCGCGTATCCGACGACATCCTTCGCCTGTCCCTTGTAGGTGTTCGCCGGAATGACAAATTTGTCCCACGCGGTCAGGTCCTTGAGGACCTTCGCCAGGACGTCGCCCGGAACGTCGATGAAGTCGACGAGGCCGAGCGTCGTGATCTCGACGACGCCGGGAACTCCGAGGGATCCCACGAAGACGGCCGCGTCGATGCGCTTGTCGGCGAAGGCCTTCGCGGTGTCGGCGATGCTCAGGCGCTCCGGGGTTATGTCTTTGTCGGGATCGATCCCCGCTGCCGTCAGAAGCTGCTTCGCCATGACCTCGGTGCCGCTCGCGACCGCTCCGATGGAGACGCGCTTGCCCTTGAAGTCGGCGAGCGTCCTGATGCCGCTGTCCTTCGCGACGATGAGCTGGAGCGCTTCGGGGAACAGCGGAACCATCGCGCGGATGAACTTCTGCGGCTTGCCTTCATACTTTCCCTCGCCCCTGTATGCCGGGATGGAGACGCCGTCCATGAAGGCCACGTCGGCTTCCTTGTTTCCCATGAGCTGGATGTTGTGCACCGTGCCGCCGCTCGTCTGGACGCCCGCCTTCATGTCCGTGATCGTATCGTTCCAGATCTTCGCCATGACGGAGCCGATCGGGTAATACGATCCCGAGGTGCTTGCCGTCGCGATATTGATGAACGTCGCCGCCTCCGCCTGCGCGGCCAGCGTTGCGGCCGCCGCGAAGGCGGCGAGGGTGCGGATGAGATTTTTCGTTGTCATCTGAATGTCCTCCCTGTGGATCAAAAGTGTGATTTCCGTTCTTTTCGCCGTTTTTGTTTTGGCGCGTCGGGCGCTGTGCCCGTATCTGCGCCCGCGTTACCCGATCACGACGTTCTTCGACGCTCCGAAGACCGCTTCCGTAATCTCGAACATGTTGGAGATGCCGCCCACGCCGATGGAGTCGACGATCCCGAAGTGCTTGGCGCAGGTCCCGCAGACGAGCACCTTCACTCCTTTCGCTTCCATCGCCTTCAGCGTGTCGCACGCGGAGTTGTCGGGCAGCGCAAGGAAGACGCCTCCGTTCATGAGCGCGACGACCGAAGGCAAGTCCTTCCGCTGGGCGAGCGTCCCGAGAAACGCCTTCATGAGGACGTCCCCGAGTTCGGGAGATTCGCCCCCGATGGTCTTCGAGAGAAGCAGCACCGCGTAGTCGCCTCCGACAGGCAATTGCGGCGTGCAGACGATCGCCGGAGCCGGTCCGGCCTCGCCGGTCTTCTTGCCGCGCACCGCGAACTTCCCTGCGGCGCCCGAGCGGGTCGTCTCATACCCCTGGCTTCTGAGAAACTTCTCCACGTTGGAGACGGCGACCTCGTTGTCCACAAGAACCTCCAGCTCCCCGGCGCCCTTGTCGACGGCGGCCTTGGTCATCATCACGGGTTGCGGGCAGTTCTTTCCCATCGCATCGATTCGCTCCATGGTTCATGCTCCCTTCCCGGCGTCGCCGCCGTCTGTATTCGTCATCCGGTTCCGGCTCACAATCCGAACGGGAACCGGACATCCGCGTGCAACGTCCTCCACGACTCCGGAACGCTCCGCGTCGAAGCGCAGCGCTATGCCGCAACTCGCGTCGAGATCCCGCGGCGTGGGACAGATATCATGCGGGATGCCCGCTTCATTCAGGGCCGCGTGCAGCCTCATGCCGTCCGTGTGCGACTCGAACAGGACGTAGGCCCTCTCCGGTGAAGGCATCGCCGCGCGCCCTCTCTACCCGCGAAGTCCTTCCAGAAAGGCCTCGATCCGTGTCCGGAGCTGCCCCTCATCGCCGGGCGCATAGTCGGTCTCGAAGGCGAGGAAGGGAATGTTCTCCGTCTGCATGCGTTTGCGGAGCTTTTCGGCCTCGACCTGGTAGGTCGTACAGAAGCTCAGGCTCGCGTTGATGACGCCGTCGGCCTTGTATTCGCGCGCGAGCCGGACGACGTCGTCGGCCCGGGCCTCGTTGGGCGAGAAGCAGGCGCAGTGGATAT
>CAZVUT010000035.1:7514-12150 GCA_964630155.1 uncultured Synergistaceae bacterium | reverse complement strand
CGGACGACGTCGTCGGCCCGGGCCTCGTTGGGCGAGAAGCAGGCGCAGTGGATATTGTCGAAGTAGCGGTGCGCGATCGCGTCGAGCAGTCCAGGAAGATCCGACGCGCCCATGTCGACGCGCTGCTCGAAGTAGCGGGTTCCGGTGCAGTTTTCCTCGACGACGACGGACGCGCCGCTCGTCTCGATGAGGTGGTGGACCTTCCAGTTCGGGACGACGATCGGCGTCCCGGTGACGAGGATGCGCGTGGCGTTCGCCGCGAAGGGGCTCTCGCCGCTTGCGACGCGCGACTCGCACTCGTCGGCGAGTTCGTTCGTCTTCTGGATGAAGCGCTCGGGGTCGTCGTAGAACGCGATCTGACTCACGAGGAGGGCGTCCTTGCCGGAAAGCGGCGATGGCGTCGCCTTGCGCGCGTTGTAGAGGCGCGCAAGGGCCGCGCGCTTCCGGTCGACGACATCCGACGCCTTCCGGAGGCCTTCGAGCGTCAGTTTGTTGCCGGTCTTCTCCTCGAGCACGCCGACGAGCCGGTCGAGTTCTCCGCGCCACAGCGTGAAACCGGCCGCGCTCTTCGTGTTGGGCAGGTCCACGACGTGAACGGGGACGTGCTCTCCGAGAATCTCCCAGGCCTTCTTCTTGCCGTCGCACGTGTTCTCTCCGACGATGAGATCCACCGACTGGAAGTAGGGACAGGTTCGAGAGAGTTTCGCGCCGACGCCCGCCTTGATCAGGGAGCACAAATTGCGCGGCAGGACGGCCTCGCCCGCCGGGACCCAGAACTGCGACCCCGCGCAGAGGCCTACCGAGACGGCTCCGAGCGCGAGTATGATCTCCTCGGGGACGTAGATGCAGAACGTCCCGATGATCTTCTCTCCCCGGGCCTTGTGTTCGAGGAGTTCCTGGATGCGCAGACCGTGGACCTCAGCGATGACCATGTTGTAATAGCCCATTCCTTCGGGACGCTTCTCCTGTTCGAGATAGTGCTCCTCAAACATCGGAGGCAGCGCGGCGCAGAGCAGGTCATGCGTCGGCAGGTCCATCCCGAGGGATTCCCACATCTTGTGATAGTCCGCCATACGAGTCCTCTTTCGATCGTCTCGCGATCGTCCGTCTTCGGGTGCGCGCAAAGAGCACCCGCCCATGCCAGGCGACAGGCGCGGTTTCGGGAAGAAGCGACGACGCGGTCGGTTGAACCCTGACTGAGCGGCTACCGGAAAAACAGCATTCGATACCGAAAGGGGTAAGAACGAACGGTCAGCGACAGGAGGGGGAATGGAACAAACGGGGAAGGAGTCCGGTCGATATGAGCGTCCGTCGGTCAGCCGACAGCGTTGTTCGCGATGCATGCATCCCGTGCATTGCCGTATCACATCGTCACCGGAACGCCCGTGTCATGGACAGAACACCTCCTCGTCATCGATCGTGAGGGCTCTTGTTTCGCCCGATTGTGGATTATATCATAAACAAAAATCACGGCAAGAAACGCGCAACAGCGGACCGGGCCATACGGATGCGGACGACGCCTTTCCCGAATACGCTTTCCCCGCGTCGGCCGGAACGAACGAGGGGTGGGATGAGTCGCATGCCGGAGTCGGGGAAACACCGCGATTTTTACAGTTTCGACGCAACGCCCTTCTACGCGGAAAGAGGATGGCTGCTCGGCGACGGAGCGGTCGGAGGCAAGGCGAAAGGGCTGGCCTTCGCGCATGGCGCTATGTCGTCCGGCCCGCTCTCCGGATCGGTTCTTCTTCCCCCCGTGACGCTCGTCGTCGGCGCCGGCACCTTTCTCGAATATATCGGCGACAACGACATGGAATGGGCGTACCGGGAACCCGACTGGACGCGGATCGCCATCGCCTTCTCGCGGGGACGCTTCCGCGAGAGCTTCACGAGGGACCTCGAACGGGGGCTCGCGCTCCTGAACGGCGCACCGCTCGCCATCCGGTCGAGTTCCACGCTCGAGGATTCCGTCCGTCTCTCCTTCGCGGGAAAGTACGATACGTGCTTTTCCGCCAACATCGGAGATCCGGAGCGACGGATGCGGGAGATCGAGGATTCCCTGCGGACCGTCTGGGCCTCCCTGTTCAAACCCGCGCCCCGCGCCTACAGGGCGAAGCACGGCTGCCGCGACGAGGACGAGGCCATGGCCGTCCTGATCCAGCCGATCACGGGAAAGCTCCGCGACGACCTGTACTACCCCGAACTCGCGGGCGCGGCATTCTCCCGGGTGTACCGCCGTCCGACGCCGCGCGTCCGCAAGGAGGACGGCGTGATGCGCCTCTGTTTCGGCCTCGGGACGCGAACCGTCGAGCGGTCGAACGCCCGCGTCTTCTATCTCACGAATCCCAACCTCCGCCCCGAGGGAAACCAGCCCCGGGAGATCGCGCGATCGGGGCAGACCGAGTTCGACTACATCGACCGAACTTTCGGCAGCTTCATGACGGCCCGGCTCGACCAGTTCCTCCCGTTCATCCTCAAACGGCACGCGTCGGTCCACTCGTTCGTCGAGGTCTTCGCGGACAACCTTCTCTACTGGGCCGGATGTCCGTTGACTCCGGCTTCCCGTCCGGTCTTTTCGTTCTCGTCGCTTCCCGACAAGCATCCGCATTTTTTCCGGCTCGTCCGCGAGGTTCTGACGTCTCTTGAGGCGGCGATGGGGATGCCCGTGGACATCGAGTTCACCTACGACACGGAAGACCGGAAGATGTGTCTGATCCAGCTCCGCCCCCTCTCGTCGTTTGCGGAGGCGTCCGGCGTCGTCCTGCCGGACGTTCCGCCGGAACATGTGCTGCTCCGGGGCGACCGGATGGTGAGCAACGGCCTGATCGACCGGACGGAATGGCTGGTGTACGTCGATCCGGATCTGTACGGGACGGACGGGCGCAACCACGAAATCGCGCGCGAGATCGGACGGATCAACCGCAGTCTCGCAGGAAGCCGCTATATTCTGGTCGGCCCCGGGAGATGGGGCAGCACGAACGCGGACCTCGGCGTTCCGGTGCAGTACGACGAACTCTGCAACTCCGGCTGCATCGTGGAAATCGGCATCCGGGAGCGGGACTTCACGCCCGAGCTGTCCTACGGGACGCACTTCTTCCTCGACCTCGACGTTGACGGGATTCTGTACCTTCCCGTCTTCGCCGGAGAAACAGGCAACGAATACGACAAGAACTGGTTCGACGCCGGTCCGTACGAGAAGGGCCGTCACCCGGCCGTACGCATCTATCGCGGGGCGTTCGCCGTGTATATGGACGGAGAGAGCGAAATCGGACGGGTGGTTCGGCTCTGACGCGGAGAAAAACAAAGAAAAAAGCGGGGAGGGAATTCCCCCTCCCCGCTTCCGGAATACTCTATACGAACAGCCGTGCGCCGATCAGGGCCATATCCCCCGGAAGCGCATAGCCAGGACAATTCTGCTTATGGCCCGGACATACGCGGCCTGCCGCATGCGGATGTTGTGCTGTTTTCTGATCGCCCAGATTTCGTGGAAGGCCATCGTGAGCCGTTCGTCCAGCTTGTCGTGAACGGTCTTTTCGCTCCAGTAGTCTCCCGAACGGCCCTGAATCCACTCGAAACAGCTCACCGTGACGCCGCCGGAGTTCGCGAGGACATCAGGGATCACCATGGCTCCGTTTTCATGCAGGATTTGCTCCGCGGCCGGAGTCGTCGGTCCGTTCGCAAGTTCGAGGATGGTCTTCGCCTTGACTTTTCCCGCGTTCGCCTCCGTCAGAACGCCTTCGAGCGCCGCCGGGATCAGGATATCGACCTGCGACTCCAGGATCTCGTCCGCCGTGATGCGTTCGCCCTCCGGGTAATCCGCGACCGTTCCCCCGCTTTTCTTGTGCGCGATGAGCGCCGTGTAATCGAGCCCCTTCGCGTTATAGGTCCCGCCCTTGCTGTCCGAAGCGGCGACGACGGTGATTCCGATCTCGCCGAACAGTTTGTGGGCGTTGCTTCCGACATTTCCGAACCCCTGAACCGCCGCCGTCAGGGGCTTTCCGAGAAGACCGATCTCCCGGAGCGCCTCCCGGAGAACGTACATTCCGCCCCGCGACGTTGCGTCGCCCCGCCCGAGCGAGCCGCCGAGTCCTACCGGCTTGCCCGTGTAACAGGACGGTTCGTTTCTGCCCTTGATTTTTTCGTACGTATCTATGAACCATGACATGATCTGCGGATCCGTGTAGACATCGGGCGCCGGAACGTCGATATCGGTGCCCGTGAAGCGGACGATCGACATCGCGTACGCCCTGCTCAGACGCTCCAGTTCGTTCTTCGTGAGGTCATGGGGCGAAACGCGGACGCCTCCCTTGCCGCCTCCGTACGGCAGCATCGCCGTGGCGCACTTGATGGACATCCATGCCGACAGGGCCGTCACCTCTTCCCGGGATACGTTCGGGTGATACCGGACGCCTCCCTTGTACGGCCCGAGCGCGTTGTTGTGATGCGCCCGCCACCCCTTGACGATCTGAACGGTTCCGTCGTCCAGCTTCAACGGAATGGCGACTTCAAGGACTTCCTTCGGCTCCTTGAGGATGTCGATATACTCCTGCTCGACATTCAGGTACGGCATCGCCTCGTCAACCTGTTTCAGGAACATCTCAAACGGATTCATCTTCGCCATGCGTCATCTCTCCTCCCG
>CAZVUT010000035.1:4244-7414 GCA_964630155.1 uncultured Synergistaceae bacterium | reverse complement strand
AGTCCGGACGCTTCGAGACGGATGGAGCGCATTCTCGCCACCGCGTCGCGAATCGTGAAGATGCCTTCCATGACGTCATCCGTATCGGGCCCCATGATCTGGCGCCATGTTTCACGGTTTTTCACGACGTTGAGGAGTTCCCGGAGCAGTCCCTGGTTATCCATGAAGAACCATCCGTAGAGGTCGTTTCGCGCCAGCAGCGTCGAAAGTTCCTGGGACGGAGTCGACGGCGCGGCAAGCTGCTTCGTATCCAGGGCGCCGAGGAACAACTTCGAACCCTTGACCGCAAGCGTCACGGTGGCGCCGACATTCAGTCCGGCGACGGAATCCCAGCCCTCAACGGTCGGGGTCTCCATCGGAACGCCCATTCCTCCGGCCATGCCCGCCAGCATGTCGTAGACCTTTTTCGCCGCGTCGCCCGTTCCTTCCATCACGACGTACGCGCCCGGGCCGGCCGCTCCGGCATAGTCCGCCACGCCTCCGACAACGACCGTGAGCGTGCCGGTCAGAAGGTTCCTCAGGTCGTCCTCAGTCAGCCCCACCTGCTGCGCGGCCTCGAGAAGCTCCTTGTAGGCGTCCGCTCCTTCTTCGCCGCCGTATTGCTGCAACGTTTTGCGGAACTGGTCGAAAACAAGCGGCGTATGCAGCGCGGAAACGACATTCCCCCCGCCGACCAGCATGGGCGGCGTCTTGATGGGAACGAATTTTTCCAGTTCTTCCTTCGACAGCATCGCCTTCGCGAGGTTCGTGAAGAACCCTGCGCCCCAGTCATCGCCCTGCAGGCCGAAAGCCGCCTCGAAGTGGACGACGTCCTTGAGGAGGACGGGCACGCCGCCCGCCAGCAACCCCATCTGCAGAAGGCCGTTGTCGTTCAGGATGAAGTAGTTCTGTTCCTTGAAAGCCCGCGGGACGTTGATCCGTTTCGCGGGATCCGCGAGCGCGTCCATGCAGGCAAGCACCTCGTCGGCCGTGAAACCGAGAAGAAGCAGATTCTCCTTCGCCCCGACATACGCCCCTATGGGACCGAGGCTCAATCCCTCGACCCGATAGACGAACACCGACTCCTTCGGCGTGAACGGCCCCTCGAGCTTGACGCCGAACATCCCGAAGGCGCCCTTGTCCTCGTCCGTCAGGGTTCCCGCGGCGAGTCGCCCCAGCATGGGCTGGAAGGGTTCCTTCACCGTCGCAGCGACGTGGGCATGAATGGCTCCCTTGCCGATTCCTCCGCCTGCCGCCACGGAGACGAAGGGAAGCGCGTCGAGGATCGCCTTGACGTCCTCGAGCCCAAGCTCCTTGGACGCATCGCCGGACAGGGCGCTCCAGGAAAGGATCGTCTTCGCCAGTTCCGGAACATTGTCGATGCGGCCAACAAGATACTGGGATTCGGCCGTCCACGGGAGCAGCGCATCGGACGGGTTGAGCGGGGCTCCCGCGGCGAGGGACGCCGTGGGAAGGACACAGAGCGCGAAAAGAACGATCCAGAGATTTCGGACATTCCGCCTCATTCGTACCCACCTCCTTGAATTTTGGTTCTCAATAATCCTGTAGAAGTATTGTATCTTTTCGCGCGCGTAACGCAACCGGAAACTGCGTACTCCGGAGTATAATGCGCGTAGAATCGGGGGGGGAAAACAATGCCGAAAAATTCGCCTCCAACCCGGGGTTCGCTCGTCCGGACGGCCGCGGCGTTCGTTCTCGCGGTCCGGGGACACGACATCCTCGAACAAAAACGCCACGTTCTGATGATGGAGCTGTCCCGCCGCATCCATGAGGCCGCCGGGATCCGGCGGACGACGAGGCAGCTGTTTGAAAAGGCCTATGCGGCCCTTCAGACGGCGAGCCTTTCCCTCGGCATCGATACGGTGGAGGACATCGCCCGCTCCGTTCCGGAAACCACGGACTTCACCGTCCGGCTCCATGCGGTGATGGGCGCCGAAATTCCCGATGTGGACCCGATGTCTCCGGAGCCCTTTCCCTGCTATTCCTGGAATGGGACGTCCGCGTCGCTCGATATGGCGTTCTTCCGCGCCCGCGAGGTCTGTTCCCTGATTGCGCGTCTCGCGGAGGTGGAAACGAGCGTGTATCGCCTTGCGGTCCACATTCGCAAGACATCGCGCAGGGTCAATGCGCTCGAAAAGGTCGTGATTCCGGGCCTCAGGGCCGATATGGCGCGAATCGCCGGAGCGCTGGAGGAGGCGGAGCGCGAGGATTTCGTCCGGATGAAGACCGCGCAGAGGCTTCTCCGGCGAAAGGAGGCTGAAAGGAAGAAATGAACCTCCAGGAAGTATTGTCCACGCTGATCGCTGCGGAAGACCAGGCCGGGGCCCTGGTCGAGGAAGCACGGCGCACGGCGGCTTCCAGACGTCAGGAAGCACGGCGGCGCTTCGCCGCCGACCGTGAGGCGCGCATTGCTGAAGCGCGGGAACAGGCGAGAGCGACGCTCGAAACCGCCCGGACGACCGGCGAAGCCGAGGCCGCGCAGATCCTGCAGATCGGCGCGCGCGAACGGTCCCGGATGGAAGACAGGTTCCGCGAGCGCGTCGACGCCGTCATCGCTTCCCTCGCGCTCGAAATCGCCATCTCGTCGATATCGAAGAGCGCGCGGCGATGAGAGCGCCGTCCTTCGGACTCCGGGCCGCAATCACCGTCAAGGCGCGGACCCTTTCGGGACTGCTGATGACCGACGGGCTGTTTCTGGAGCTGCTTCGTTGCGACGCCGTCGGAGAAATCGCGCGGCTCCTGTCCGAAACCGAAGGATATCGCGGGTTCTTTCACGACGCGCACCCTGAAGACCTTCACCGGACGGACCTCGAGGCGCGGCTCTCTCTCGTTCCGTTTCTCAGGATGCGCCCGTTTCTCCATTACGTCGACCCCGTGCGCAAAAAGATCCTCCTCGCGTGGAAGGCCCGTTTCGACGCGGATGTGATCAAGCGGATTCTCCGATACGTTCAGGCCGGCGGAGGATCGCGGGAAATCCTCCGCCGCATGCTCGCGCAGGCGCCGCTGACATTCGCGGACGGAGATCGCCTTCTCGCGGCCGGATCGATGGACGAGGCGCTCGCCGCGCTGTCGGGCTCCCCTTTCCATGAGGTGCTGAAGGAGCCCCTCCGCCGGATGCAGGCTTCCGGCGGGACGCTCTTCTCCGCGGAAATGGCCGTCGATACGTTCGT
>CAZVUT010000035.1:0-4144 GCA_964630155.1 uncultured Synergistaceae bacterium | reverse complement strand
TCGTCGCACTATGCGGCGGTCTTCTCGGGGATCCCGGCGAAGCGAAGCGCCGTCGAGGAGACGGCGATGGAGGCGTCAATGCATCGTCTCATCCGGCGTACGGCCGCAAAAGTGCGCGCGTGCGGCGCGCCGGGGATTCACGTCGTTCTGGCGTGGCTCACATTGCTTGAAATCGAAATCCGCGACATCGTGACCATCATCGAGGACGTGCGATATCGTATCGACCGCTCTTCGGCGCATCGCTTCCTGTCGCGCGAACTCGAAGCCGGGGAGGCGGGCGCATGAGCATCGTCCGAATGGCGGGCGTCACCCTCGTCGGGCCGCGGAATTCCATCGAGAACGTGTCGCTTCATCTTCTCGCAACCGGGCGCTTTCAGCCGGTTCCCCTCGATTTGCTCATGGCGGACCGGGCGAGCTTGTCGCGTGTCCGTCCGGGACGGGACAACCCCTATGACGACATTCTGGGACAACTGCGCTCCGTGTGGGACACGGCCGGCGAACCGTTTCCCCAGCCCGATTTCGGCAAGGTGACGGAGCTTTTGCCGATCGAGGAAGCGCGTTCGGGAATCCGCTCCACGGCGGAACGCCTGACGCTCTGGGAGAAGCGCCGGATCCAGCTCGTCGAGGAGATGGAGGAACTCCAGGCCGCATCCCTTTTCGTCGAGTCGCTCTCGGGGACGGGCGTCGTGGCGAAGGGCGCGCTGACGGCTGCGACGTTCGACATCTTTTTCGGCCGCGTCGCGGAGGACAACTACGCCCGCCTTCGGGAATCGTCGCCGCTGCTTCCCGTCGTGCTGGTCCCGGTGCTCCGTCGGGAGCAGCGGGCGTGGCTCTTCGTCTTTTCCCCCGCATCGATGCGGGACCAGGTCGCGCACATGCTCGACTCGGTCTCCATGACGCGGTACGATCTCGCGGATCTTCTGGCCCATACGGAAGAGGGACGCCTCGAAACCATCCGGCGGCGCATCGCGAATCACGAGCGGGCGATCGATGGGCTGGCCCGCGCCGCGCGCGAATTTCTCGGACGCCATCGAATGGAACTCGACGCCTTCCACAACAGGGTCTATTGCATGCAACGGATCTACGAAGTCTGCGGGCGGCGCGGGGAACTCGGAGATATGTACGTGGTCTCCGGGTGGCTTCCGGAGGACGGCCTTCAGCCGTTGCGACAACATCTGAAGGAACGCGCGCCGGATGTGATTCTCCTCGCCGGGGAGGGCGCAGGCGTCGACCGGAACGTGCGCGCGATACCGACCCTGCTTCGCAATCCGCCGTTCGTCCGTTGGTTCCAGGACATCGTCGCGCTGTACAGCGTGCCGTCGTACCGCGAGACGGACCCGTCGCTTCTGGTCGCGCTGAGCTTCTGCTTCTTCTTCGGCTTTATGTTCGGCGACGTCGGACACGGCGCGATGCTCATCATTGCGGCGATGCTGCTGCGAAAACGCGGGACGATGAAGCCGGCCTTCGCGAATATCCTCACGCTGTCCGGACTATCATCCTGTATTTTCGGGCTGCTCTACGGCAGCGTCTTCGGATCGGAAGATCTTCTCCGCCCCCTCTGGATCTCGCCGATGCGCGACGCCAACACGCTGATCGCCGCCGCGACGGCCGTCGGGATCATCTCCCTGAGCGTCGGCATTCTCGTGAACATCCGCATCCGGTATGCACGCAGGGAGTTCGGAGAAATGCTCTTCGACGGACACGGACTCGCGGGACTTCTGCTCTACTGGACAGCCGCGCTTCCCGCGTGGGCGATCCTTGTCGGACGTCCGATCCCCGTCTCCTGGAGCGTTCTCGGCTGGGCCATTTTCGGGCTCTTTCTCGTGATTCTTTTCGGCAACGTGTTGTCCGATCTGATCGTCCGGCGCGAGATGCGGAAGAAACGCCGCGAAAGCGCAGTCGTCCATACGTTTTCGACGCTGCACCACATGCTCTCCTTCGTGAGCAACACCGCGTCCTTCATGCGTCTCGCCGCCTTCGCCCTGAACCATGCGGGGCTCTCCATGGCGGTCTTCATGCTCGGAGAAATGGCGCACCGCCTTCCGGGCGGGGTCGTCGCGCGGGCGATCGTCTTGATCGCCGGGCACGCGCTCATCGTCGCGCTGGAAGGGCTGATCGTCTTCATCCAGACGCTCCGTCTGGAATACTACGAGTTCTTCGGCAAGTTCTTTTCCGGCGGCGGACGTCCCTTCACCCCCGTCACATGGGCCCCGTCCGCCCGGGGAAAGGTCGCCGGAACGAAAGGAGCTGGTCGCTCATGAACACGCTTTCGGGGCTTCTCGTCGTCTGCGCCTCCGTCATTCTTTTGGGGCGCCGTCTGCACGGACGCACGGTAGGGAGGCCGCAGGCGATTCTCGCCGCCGCATCCGCCGTCCTCTTCCTCACGCTGCTCGTTACGGCGTGCATCCCCTGGTTCGCCTCCCCGGCGCTCGCCACGGGGGAGGCCGTCGCTGCGCCCGGCGCTTCCGGCATGGGGTTCATCGCGGCGGGAATCTCCACGGGACTCGCCTGCATCGCAGCCGGAATCGCAGTGGGGATGGTCGGCGCCGCGGCGCTCGGCCTCGTGGGGGAAAAGCCGGAAATGCTCGGCACGACGCTCATTTATCTGGGGCTCGCGGAAGGCATCGCAATCTACGGCATCATCGTCTCGCTGCTGATCCTCGGCAAGGTGTAGGCGATGCACGCCTTTCTCGTCAGCGACAACCACGACACGCTTGTCCTGCTCCGGCTCGCGGGGATTACAGGCGTCATCGCCCACGGGGCGGACGAGACGCGTTCCGCAATTCGGCAGGCGCTCTCCGGGCGCGACCTGGGGATTCTCGTCATGACGGAGAAGGCCGTCGCCGCCGCGCCGGACGTCGCGCAGGAACTCCGGGAAAGCGGGCGACTTCCGCTGCTCGTCGAGATTCCCGACCGTCACGGAAGCGTTCGCGGCAACGACGCGCTGACCCGGTACATCACGGATGCGATCGGGGTGAAACTCGGATGATCGATCGGGAACGCATCGCGCCGGAACTCCAGGACATGTCGGAGGAGCGCCTTTCCGTTCTGAAGAATATTCTGCTCGGCCAGGCCGCGGAAGAACGGAACGCAATCCTCGACGCCGAAACGCGCGAGACGGAAACATGGCTGCGCGAAGAGGAGTCGCGACTGGTCGCCATGATCGACTCGATTATGGAAGACGCGCGGAAACGCGCAGCGGAGATCCGCCACCGGCAGGTCGGCGCCGCGGAGCGCGAGCGCGAACACGACATGCTCCGTCTTCGGAACCGCCTTCTCGCGCAGACGCTGGAACAACTGCAGCAGGCGTGTTCGGAACTCCGGAACAGGCCGGACTACGACGACATTCTGGCCGGACTCGGGGCAGTCGCTCTCGCAAACCTGCCCGGAAAGGGAACCGCTCTGCTGCGTCTGGCCGCGCAGGACGCAGTCCTCGGCCCCGGACTTGCGTCGCGCCTGTCGGATCCCGAAAAGGACGTCGCCGTCGTCTTCGACCCGGATCCGGCGCCCATCTCCGGAGGGCTCTGGCTCGTCGCGGAAAACGGCGCGTGGAGATCTCTCTCGGACTGGAGCGTCGTCGTACGGGAACGTTCGGAGCTCGTGGCCCGGCGTCTCATGGCCATTCTGTGACGGGGGCCGGACAATGACAGCCGAAAGCCGCGTCATCAGCGTCAACGGCCCCGTCGTCCGCGCCTTCGGGACGAGGAATATGGCGATGCGGGAGCTGGTCCGCGTCGGAGACCTCGGTCTGTTGGGAGAAATCGTCCGGATGGAGGGAGAGGAAGCGCTCGTCCAGATGTACGAAGACACGCAGGGGCTTCGCGTCGGCGAACCGGTCAGGGGAACGGGCGGGCCGCTTTCCGTCCTCCTCGGCCCGGGGCTCGCCGGAAGCATCATCGACGGCATCGGCCGGCCGCTCTCGGCGCTTCTGAAAGAGGAAGGCGATTTCATCACCCGGGGCGTCTCGGTTCCGCAACTCGATCTTTCCCGCTCCTGGGAGATCCGGGCGGATGTCTCGGCGGGAGACGTCGTCACTCCGGGCAACCTCCTTGCGACCGTCAGGGAGTCCCCGCTGCTCGATCATCGCATCCTCGTCCCGTTCGACGTCTCGGGGGAAGTGGAGTACATCGTTCCGTCCGGCTTC
>CAZVUT010000034.1:0-19600 GCA_964630155.1 uncultured Synergistaceae bacterium | reverse complement strand
ATTGCTGGATAGATAATTATTTCATCCCGCAGAAGCCGAGGCAGGAGGAATTCCTGAAGAAACATGCCGGGAACAAGACCGTCGAGAACATGATGGCGTTTATGAGGCGCGAGTTTGATTTGTATTTAAAATACAAGCAGTATTATGGGTATGTGTTTTATATAGGAAAGAAAATATAAAAGAGTTGTGGCGTACGCCTCGCCCTCGTACGCCACAACTCTCAAGACACCATATCCCGGGGAATGGCGCGCCGGTTGAGCCTCGATACGGAGTCGGACAACGCGGGGGGTTGACAATGACCGAGCAGCAAATCGAAAACGTTCTGATAGAAAAACTGATCGACCTCAAATACGCCTACCGCCCGGACATCCGCGACCGCGCGGCGCTGGAACAAAACTTCCGCAAACACTTCGAGGCCTTGAACCGCGTCAACCTCACCGATAACGAATTCGACAGGCTGCTTGAGGACATCATCACCCCGGACGTCTTCGCGGCCGCCCGCCGTCTGCGAGAGCGCAACACCTTCGAGCGCGACGACGGAACGCCGCTCCATTACACGCTGGTCAACATCAAGGACTGGTGCAAGAACAACTTCGAGGTCATCAACCAGTTGCGCATCAGCACCGATTACAGCCATCACCGCTACGACGTGATGCTGCTGATCAACGGCGTCCCCGTGGCGCAGATCGAACTGAAGACGTTGGCGATCAGCCCGCGCCGGGCCATGCAGCAGATCGTCGAATACAGGAACGACCCCGGAAACGGCTACGGGAAAACGCTGCTCTGCTTCATGCAGCTCTTCATCGTCAGCAACCGCAGCGATACATGGTATTTCGCCAACAACAACAGCCAACACTTCAGCTTCGACGCCGATGAACGCTACCTGCCGCTGTATCAGTACGCGGACGAGAGCAACAGGAAGATCACCTGCCTGGACAGCTTCGCCGACGCCTTCCTCGCCAAGTGCGCCCTGGGCGAGATGATCAGCCGCTACATGGTGCTCGTGGCAGGCGAACAGAAACTGTTGATGATGCGCCCCTACCAGATATACGCCGTCAAGGCGATAGTCGAGTGCATCCACCGGCATAGCGGCAACGGCTATATCTGGCACACCACCGGCAGCGGAAAGACGCTCACATCCTTCAAGGCGTCGACGCTGCTCAAGGACAATCCCGATATTGACAAATGCCTGTTCGTGGTCGACCGCAAAGACCTCGACAGGCAGACACGGGAGGAATTCAACAAATTCCAGGAGGGCTGCGTCGAAGAAAACACCAACACCGAAACACTGGTGCGGCGCCTGCTTTCCGACGACTATGCCAACAAGGTGATCGTCACCACCATCCAAAAGCTCGGCCTTGCGCTCGACGGCAACAATAAACGCAACTACGCGGAGCGGCTGGAACCCTTGCGCAACAAGCGCATGGTTTTCATCTTCGACGAGTGCCACCGCTCGCAGTTCGGAGAGAACCACAAGGCCATCAAGGAATTTTTTCCCGACTCCCAGTTGTTCGGATTCACCGGAACGCCCATCTTCGAAGAAAACGCCTCCTGTCAGCAGATCGATGGGCAGCAGGCCAGCTACAGAACCACGGCGGACATCTTCCAGCAACAACTGCACGCCTACACCATCACGCACGCCATCGAAGACCGGAACGTCCTTCGCTTCCATGTGGACTACTTCAAACCGGAAGGGAAGACGCCAGCCGAGACGGATAAACCGCTCGCCAAGAAAGCCGTCGTCGAAGCGATTCTCGCCAAGCACGACGCCGCTACCAACGGACGCAAGTTTAACGCCGTGCTGGCCACCTCGTCGATCAACGACGCCATTGAATATCACGAACTCTTCAAGACGGTGCAGGCCGAAAAACAGGCGGATGATGAGAACTACCGGCCGCTGAACGTCGCCTGCGTCTTCTCGCCGCCCGCCGAGGGCGACAAGGATGTTCAGCAGATTCAGGAAGACCTGCCGCAGGAAAGAGCCGACAACGAGCAGGAGCCCGACAGGAAGAAAGAAGCCCTCAAGAACATCATCGCCGACTACAACGCACGCTATGGGACCAACCACGGCGTGGGCAAGTTCGACCTCTACTATCAGAATGTGCAGGATCGCATCAAGGACCAGCAGTACCCGAACAGCGACCTTGCGCACAGCTCGAAGATCGACATCGTCATCGTGGTGGACATGCTGCTCACGGGCTTCGACTCCAAGTACCTGAACACCCTGTACGTGGACAAGAACCTGAAGCACCACGGTCTGATTCAGGCGTTTTCCCGAACCAACCGCGTGCTCAACGACACCAAGCCCTACGGCAATATCCTCGACTTCCGCCAACAGCAGGAGGCCGTCGACGCCGCCATCAGCCTCTTTTCCGGCGAGGCCGCAAAACCGGCGAAGGAAATATGGCTGGTGGACACAGCGCCGGTCGTCATCGAAAAGCTGGGAAACGCCGTTCAGGATTTGGGCCGATTCATGCAATCGCAGGGACTGGAAAACAAACCCGAAGAGGTCCCCAACCTCAAAGGGGACGCCGCCCGCGCACAGTTCATCAATCTGTTCAAAGAGGTGCAGCGCCTCGAAACCCAGCTTGACCAGTACACCGATCTGACGGACGAAAACAAGGCGACCATCGAACAGGTGCTGCCCAGGGAAGCGTTGCAGGGCTTCAGGGGCGTCTATGTGGACACCGCGCTGCGTCTGAAGAAGAAGCGGGACAAGGGCGACGAGGGCGCGGAGCCTGAGGCCGGCGACACAGTGCAGCAGCTCGATTTCGAATTCGTTCTTTTCGCCTCGGCGGTGATCGACTACGACTACATCATGGCGCTGATCGCGAAGTATTCGCAGCAGGAGCCAGGCAAGCAGAAGATGAACCGCGCCCAGCTCATCGGCCTGATCCAGGCCGATTCCAAGTTCATCGACGAACGCGACGACATCGCGGCGTACATCGAAACGCTGGAAGCGGGCAAGGGGCTTGACGAGAAGACCGTCCGCGACGGGTACGTGCGCTTCAAGGAACAAAAGAACGCCCGGGAGCTTGCCGCCGTCGCCGAAAAACACGGCATCGAGCCCGCCGCCCTGCAGACGTTCGTGGATACCGTTCTGCGCCGCATGGTCTTCGACGGCGATCTCCTGGGCGATCTGCTCGCTCCGCAAGAGCTGGGCTGGAAGGCGCGCACGCGAAAGGAACTGGCGTTGATGGAGGACATGCTGCCGCTGTTCAAGAAACTCGCGCAGGGGCGGGAGATTTCGGGGCTGAGCGCGTATGAGCAATAAGGCGGAAGACACGAGCATGACGCCGAAGGCGCAGCGCGCCTTGGTTCCCAAACTGCGTTTTCCTGAGTTCCGGGATGCTGCGGAGTGGGGAACAAAAGAGCTTAGCGAGCTTGCCGTCATCATAAATGAAAAAGCCGGATGTAATAAATATACGCTTATGAGCATTTCCTCTGGAATCGGATTGGTTACCCAACTAGAGAAATTTGGTCGAGAAATTGCCGGTGCGCAATATAAAAACTATATAGTTATACATAATAACGACTTCGCTTATAACAAAAGCGCAACGAGGGAGTATCCTGAGGGCTTCATTGCAATCTACTCAGGAGAAACGCCGGCAGCAGTACCGAATAGCATATTTACATGCTTTCGTGTAGATGAATGCAAGGTGTTACCAGAATATCTCAGTTTTCTGTTTTTTTGCAACTTGCACGGAAGATGGTTGAAAAAATTTATCACCGTGGGTGCCCGTGCTCATGGTTCGTTGAATATCTATAATGACGATTTGTTGACATTGCCTGTACCTCTTCCAATTGGCCAATCATCGCTTGCAGAACAACAAAAAATCGCAGACTGCCTTTCCTCCATCGACGAGCTGATCAGCTTGCAGGCCCGGAAGATCGACGCGCTCAAGGCCCATAAAAAGGGGCTGATGCAGCAGCTTTTTCCGTCCCTTGGCGAGGTGCGGGAATGACACAACTCATTCTCTACACCAGCGAAGACGGGCAAAGCCGGGTGCAACTGCGGGCCGACCGGGGCACGGTGTGGCTCAGCCAGCGGCAAATGGCCGAACTGTTTGATGCCTCGCCGGACAATATCGGCCTGCATCTGAAAAACATCTACGCCGACGGCGAGCTGCAACGCGCGGCAACTGCCGAGGAATCCTCGGTAGTTCAAACCGAGGGCGGGCGCGAGGTGCGCCGCAGAATCACGCTCTACAACCTTGACGCCATTCTCGCTGTGGGGTACCGCGTGCGCTCGCCGCGCGGCGTGCAATTCCGCCGCTGGGCCGGCTCGGTACTGGCGGAGTATCTGCGCAAGGGGTTCGTCATGGACGACGAGCGACTCAAGAACCCCGACGGCCGCCCGGACTATTTCGACGAGATGCTGGCGCGCATCCGCGATATTCGCGCCTCGGAGAAGCGCTTCTATCAAAAAGTGCGCGATCTCTTCGCACTGGCTGCCGATTACGACAAGACCGATCAGGCCACGCAGCGGTTTTTCGCCGTCGTGCAAAACATGCTGCTGTACGCCGTCACGCAGCGAACCGCCGCCGAAATCATCTCAGGCCGCGCCGACCCGAGTGACGCCCATTTCGGCCTGATGGCCTGGAAGTGTGACCGGGTGCGCAAGCACGACATTCTGGTGGCGAAAAACTACCTGACCGAAGAGGAAATCGACACGCTGAACCGTCTGGTGGTTATCTTTCTTGAAACCGCCGAATTGCGGGCCAAGCGGCAAACGGTCACCACCATGGGCTTCTGGCGAGAGAACGTCGTGCAGATCATAGCCACAAACGGCTTCCCTGTGTTGGCGGGAGCGGGAACGGTCAGCCATGCCCGCATGGAGCGGCATATCACCCCGCTCTTTCTGGACTACGAGCAACGCCGAAAATCCCGGGAAGCCGAGGCTGCGGACGCACAGGACGAGGCGGAGTTGAAAACGCTGGAAAACAGGATCAAGGGCCGCAAGGAGGCAGGAGCATGACCGAACAGGACAAAAGACAACTCGGAACTATCCTCTGGGCTATCGCCGATCAACTGCGCGGCGCGATGAACGCGGACGACTTCCGCGACTATATGCTCTCCTTCCTCTTCCTGCGCTACCTGTCGGACAATTACGAGGCGGCGGTGCAAAGAGAACTGGGGCAGGATTATCCGACGCTGCAACCGGGTGATCGTCGCTCCCCTCTGGCCGTGTGGTGCGGCCAAAACCCGGACGATACCGTCGAGTTCGAAAAGCAGATGCGCCGCAAGACGCACTATGTAATCAAGCCGGAATACCTCTGGAGCAACATCGCCGAGATGGCGCGCACCCAGAACGGCGAGCTGCTTCGCACGCTGGAAAAGGGATTCAAATACATCGAGAACGAATCCTTCGCCAGCACCTTCGCCGGACTGTTCTCGGAGATCAATCTGAATTCTGAGAAGCTGGGCAACAGCTACGAAACACGCAACGCCAAGCTCTGCAACGTCATCAGGGCGCTTGCCGAGGGGCTGGCGCAGTTCTCCACCGACAGCGACACTCTGGGCGACGCCTATGAGTACCTGATCGGCCAGTTCGCCGCCGGTTCGGGAAAGAAGGCGGGAGAGTTCTATACGCCGCAGCAGATATCCGGCATCCTCTCCGGCATCGTCACGCTGGACAGCCAGGAACCGGCCACCGGCCTGAGGAAAAACCTTGAGAGCGTCTTCGATTTCGCCTGCGGTTCCGGCTCCCTGTTGCTCAACGTGCGCCGCCGCATG
This sequence comes from uncultured Synergistaceae bacterium, assembly GCA_964630155.1. Classification (GTDB taxonomy): domain Bacteria; phylum Synergistota; class Synergistia; order Synergistales; family Aminobacteriaceae; genus CALFXN01. Next base: position 13,864 of record CAZVUT010000034.1, on the reverse strand, counting down.
GGCGCGCACGGCATCGGCAAGATTTTCGGGCAGGAGAAGAACATCACCACATACAACCTGGCGCGCATGAACATGCTGCTGCACGGGGTGAAGGATTCGGAGTTCCATATCTACCACGGCGACAGCCTCACGAACGACTGGGACTGGCTGCGAGAGATGAACCCGGCCAGGATGCCGAAGTTCGATGCGGTGGTGGCCAATCCGCCGTTCAGTTACCGATGGGAGCCGACCGAAGCGATTGGCGAAGATATGCGTTTCAAGAACTACGGTCTTGCGCCCAAATCCGCCGCGGACTTCGCCTTTCTGCTGCACGGCTTCCACTATCTGAAGCCGGAGGGCGTCATGGCCATCATCCTGCCGCACGGCGTTCTTTTCCGGGGCGGCGCGGAAGAGCGCATCCGCACAAAGCTGCTCAAGGACGGCAATATCGACACGGTTATCGGTCTGCCCGCCAACCTCTTCTTCTCAACGGGCATTCCGGTCTGCATTCTCGTGCTGAAGAAGTGCAAAAAACCGGATGACGTGCTCTTCATCAACGCCGCCGAGCACTTCGAGAAGGGCAAGCGCCAGAATGTCCTGACGCCGGAACATATCGACAAGATCATCGACACGTACCGGCGCCGAAAGGAAGAGGATCGCTACGCCCGCCGCGTTTCGATGGAGGAGATCGAAGAAAACGGCTACAACCTGAATATAACGCGCTACATCAGCACGCAGCAGACGGAGGAGCCGATAGACTTGCGAGCGGTCAACGCCGATCTTGTCGCACTGACACGGAATATCGAGGAAGCGCGGGAGAAGCACAACGCGTTTCTCAAGGAGCTGGGCTTGCCGACCCTGTAACTGTTGAGGCTTTCATATCGTTCCCTAGAGCCGACAAACCGCGATGAAGAAATACTTTTTCGGGGTGTCCAAAAAAGGGTGTGGGGTATGGGGAGCGATATGCGACAGCGATTCCGGCTTCGAGCCGGGAATGCCTTGACGGCCGCTCTCCCGCCCCCCGCCTACCGCCCGGCCGCCAGGGCCCAGAGGTAGAGCGACGCGACGGAGCCGTGGGGACTGTAGCGCTCCCTGTATCGCAGGAACTGCCCGCGCGTCAGGGTTTCGAGGCCGTAGAGGCGCGTCATGCCCCGGCGGATGGCGAGGTCGCCCCAGCTCACGACATCCCCGCGCCCGAGCGAGAAGATCAGGATCATCTCGGCCGTCCAGAGCCCGATTCCGTCAAGCGCCGTCAGGCGCGTCACCACATCGTCGTCCGGCGACGCGCGGAGCGCGTCAAGATCGAGTTCGCCCGAAAGGACGACTTTCGCTATTCCCGCGATCGTGACGGCCTTCTTCATGGTCATTCCGCACTTCTGGATGTCGTCCGCGGACAAGGCCGCGATTCGTTCGGGCGTCACGTCGCCCGCGAGGGCATTGAGGCGCTCCCGTACGGTCCGCGCGGCCTTCGCGGAAATCTGCTGGTCGACGACGCATTCGACAAGCGCGGTGAACGGATCGGGCGTGATCTTTCGTTCGATGAGCCCGATACGGTCGATCGCGGCGCCGAGTATCGCGTCGCGCCGGGTCAGGTGCGCGGTTTCGGCCTCACCGTAACGGAAGAACGGCGCTCCGGCGCCCCGGGCCGTCGCGGACGGAACGGGCTCCCCTGCCGTGCAGGCATCGTCCGGCCGTTCCTGAAGCGTCATAGCCCCATCGCGGCGCGGAGCTTCGCGTGGACGTCCGTGTTGTCGTACGAGCCGCGAAACAGTTCCTGCCCCGCGCCGACGGCCGATACCGGCATGGGCGCGCCCGTGTGCACGAAGGTCGTCCAGCCGATCCCCGCCTTGCGGCCGAGGATCTTCGTCGCGGCCACGGTGAGCGGCTCGTATTCGCTGTACGTCCGGTACATCTCCCTGCCCGCAGCTCTGCCCCGCAGCCCCGTCACGCTCTGCGCGAAGGCCGACTTGAGTTCCCGGACGTCCGTCTCGTCAAGCGGTATGCCGCCGGCGGTCCCGTTGCCTTCCGCAACTCCGGCCGGGAAGCGGAAACCGAAGAAAGCCGCGAGGTCGTCCGCAACGTCCCCGAATCGGGCCGTTCGAGCGTCGTGCGTCCGGACGTACGTTTCCACGGTCGAGCTGAAACGCACGTAGGAATTTTTCTGGCGGCGCAGCACGGAGAAGAGCGCTTCCGCGCCCGTCGCCGCATCGACGGACATTCCTCCCGTCTCGTGGTCGCCGAGGACGACGACGAGCGTCTCGCGCGGATGCTTCCGGTAAAAATCGTACGCGACGCGAACGGCGTCGTCGAACGCGATCGTCTCGCGGACGGCCGTCGCCGCGTCGTTCGCGTGGCAGGCGAGGTCGATCTTTCCCCCTTCGACCATCAGGAAGAAGCCCTTCGGATTGTCGAGAAGTTCAATTCCCTTGGCCGTGAATTCCGCGAGCGATATGTCGCCGGCCGCGCGGTCGATGTCGAAGGGCGACGGGCGAAGCGCGGCGAAGACGCGGCCGGACGCGGCGTCCAGCCGGTCGAAGTCATCCCGCGTCGCCGTGACGCGATACCCGGCGTCGCGGATCGGGCCGAACGCGTCGGGGCGGTCCTTTTTCGGCCCCGTCGGCCTCCTGAGTCCGCCTCCGGCGAAGTAGTCGACGCCGCTTCCCGCGATCTGGAGCGCTATGTCGTAGTAGGCGCTCCGTGAGACGGAATGCGCGTAGAAGGCCGCTGGCGTCGCGTCGTCGAGCGTGACGGAAGAGACGACGCCGATCTTCATCCCGGTGGACCTCGCGAGCTGCGTGATGGCCGGGAGCTCTCGCCCCCGAGGATCGACGGCGAGGCGGCCGACGGTGGTCTTCCGCCCGCACGCGAACGCGGTCGCCGCCGCGGCGGAGTCCGTGACGCGCCCGTCGGCGTCGTGCGTCGCGCAGACGCCCTGAACGGGAAGCGCGTTCATCGCGAGCGGCCGTGTCTTCAGTCCCGACGCGGCCCGTTCTCCCGCGGCGAAGCGTTCCGCGGCGATCCGCTGGCTTTCGGCCATGCCGTCGCCGATCATGAGGAAGACGTATTTCGCCGCCGCCGTCTGCGACGCAAAGGATGCTCCGGACAAAAAAAGCAGCAGAAGCAGGAGCGTGACCGAAACGGCGCAATACCGCCGCCGCAGCGCTCTCAGGAACAGTTCGGACATATCATCACCCCATCGACGCCTCCGGATCCGGAAAAGCCATCACTCGACCGCGCCGTTTTCCTACAGTCCCATCGCCGCCTTGATCTTGGCGTGGACGTCCGTATTATCGTAGGAGCCGTAGAATTTTTCCCGGCCGACGCCGATCGCCGACGCCGGGACGGGAACGCCCGTGTGCGCAAAGCTCGTCCAGCCGATCCCGGCCTTCCGGTTGAGGAGTCGTGTCAGGGCGATCGTGAGCGGCTCGTAATCGCCGTAGAGGAGGAAGGATTCCTCGTCTTTCACGCGTTCCTTCGGCGATTTCATGCTCTGCGCGAACGCGGCCCGGAGAATCTTCATTCCGGACGGCATGACGACGCATTCCAGCTCCTGCTCCGCCAATGCATCGCCGCCCTTCGCCCTCGATTCGAGACGCGCGATCTTCTCGTCGGACAGGAAACGGAAGCCGAACATCTCGGTAATCATCCCCGCGATGTCATCGAACGTCGCCGTTTCGGGCGCGTGCGTCTTCCTGTATTCCGCGAGGCGCGCATTGAACGCGAGGTAGGACGCCTTCTGGAAGCGCAGTCTGGAAAAGAACGTATCGTACTTCGTGAGCGCGAATCCGATCGACATGCCGCCGGTCTCGTGGTCCCCGACAACGACGATGAGCGTCTCGCGGGGATGTTTCCGGTAGAACCCGAGCGCGACACGGACCGCGTCGTCGAATGCGATCGTGTCCTGTATGGCCGTGACCGCATCGTTCGCATGGCACGCCCAGTCGATCTTGCCGCCCTCGACCATCATGAAGAAGCCTTTCGGGTTGTCCAGCAGTTCGATGCCCTTCATCGTGAATTCGGCGAGCGTGATCTCCCCCGGTTTTCGGTCGATCTCGTGCGGCAGGGCCATCTCGTCGTCGAGAACCGGATTGATCGCCAGAACCTTCCCCGAGGACGCGTCCAGCTTCAGGAAATCGTCGCGCGTTTTCGTGATCGAATATCCGGTCTTCCGGACAGCCTCGAAGGCGTCCGGTTGGTCGCCCGAGTCTCCCCGAGGCTTTTTCAGTCCGCCGCCCGCGAAGTAGTCGAAGCCGCTCTCGGCGAGCTGAAGCGCGATCTCGTAATAGGCGCTCCGACCGGAACTGTACGCATAGAACGCTGCGGGCGTCGCGTGGTCGATGGAGACGGACGACACGATCCCGATCTTCCTCCCGGAAGCCTTCGCGAGTTGGGTGATGATGGGCAGCTTCTTCTCGCCCTTCGGATCCATCGAGAGGACGCCGGACTTCGTCTTCCGCCCGCACGAGAACGCGGTCGCAGCGGCGGCCGAGTCGGTGATCGCCGAACTCGTCGAACCGGTCGTGAACATCCCCTGCGCGGGGAGTCCGTTCATCGCGAGCCGGACGGCTCCCGGCTGCGCCGCACCTCTTTCGGCCGCGAGATAGAGTTCCGCGGCGGTCCGCTGCGCGAGCCCCATCCCGTCGCCGATCATGAGAAAGACATATTTCGCCGTCGTGGCCCCCTGCGAGGCGCCCGACACGCCGGACGAAAGCGACAGCAGGACCAGAACCGCCAGGGATGCGGCGACTCTGCGCCACCGCGCCGATACGCGAACGGACAGAACGGACATGCAACATCACCTCGCACGGGGTTCCGGAAAGACGCTTCCGGGAATATCCGGCGACAGGGCTCGAAACGTTCCGCCGGACGCTCCGAACTATAGCAGATACGCGCCGCGCCGTCTTGCCGGGCGACGGAAATCACGCAGGGAGAACGGACCGGGGAAGGGTTCCGGGGGCCTCCGCTCAGCGCCGCCCCTTCGCGAGGTCCTTGAGGTCCTGCAGGACGCAGGGGTCGATCGTTCGGCCGATATACGGCGCCCAGGCCGTGTTGTTCTGAAGCAGCGGCTCGGACGCGATCTCCGGCGAACGGGCGTACGCGTCGGCGAACATCCGGGTGCCCGGCAGCGGCGAGAACTCCGCGAGCTTCGGGACGGCCCCCTGCGAGCGCACGAACGCGATCGCGTCCGCGACCGATTCGGGCGTCTGACCGGGAAGCCCGACGAGAAGGTAGGTTTCCAGCCGCTCCGGCGCGTACCCAGCGTCAAGCAGGTTCGCGACGGCTCGGGCGTACTGGTCGCGCGAGACCTTGTCCGACCCCGCATGTCCGATCCCCGGGTCCACGCTCTCGAGGCTCAGCCGCAGCGTCACGAAATGCGCCCGTTTGAGCGCGCGCGCGCACTCCGCGTCGATCTCGCGCACGTGAAGGCCGTTCGGCGTGTGGAATCTCGCCCCGTCGAAGCGTTCGAGGCGGGCAGCGAGGGGGAGAAAGCGCGTCTCGCGCCCCACGAGGAGCGCGTCGTCGTAGAACGCGATGTCGTTCACGCCTGAAAGCGACAGCTCGAACGAAATCTCCCGCTCCACCTCGTCGGGCTGACGGAGGACAAAAGACGGCCAGAGGCGCGACGAGGCGCAGTAGCCGCACCGCAGCGGACACCCCCACGACGTCGCCGTGATTCCGTATCCGAGACCTTCGTACAGATCGAATGCGGGGCGCGCGGCCGCGACGGGCCGGAACTCCGACTGGACGAAGTCCGCGCCGAGAGCGGCTGCGTGCTCCGGGCACAGACGCGCGTACACGCCCCCGAGGAGCACCGGAACGCCGGCAAGAACCTCCCGAAGGATCGCGAGGCACCACGCGACGCCCGGGTACCAGTAGGTCATCCCCGACGTCAGAAGAACCGCACATGGCCGCGGGAGCGAGGCGAGGCGCGAGCGGAAGGCGGCCTCGCCCATGCCGTACTTCCAGTAGCGCCGCGGCACGTTCCGGTACGGCGCGGGCTTCAGCGCGCTCTCGCGCGCGATCCGGAAGCGTCCGTAGGGCAGCGGCTTTTCGCGCCCCTCGTGGACGCAATCGATCAGGGCGACGGAATTCCCGCGCTCGCGAAGCTCTTCGAGCAGGTAGAGCAGGCCGAGCGGCTTGGCCCATACGTCGCCGAACGCGAAATCGAAGACCGGCGGATTGACGCCGAGGACGAACGCGCCGTCGAGCCCCGCGAGAAAGGCGTCAGCGCGAGAGGTCGTAGTAGTCGTCTCCCCAGACCTTCGCGATGAACTCGTCGCGCCCGGACTTCGCCCGGTCCTCGTGGTACTCGTCGGGGCTCTTCTTGTAGAAGTCCTGGTGATAGTCCTCGGCGTCGTAGAACGCGCCCGCGGGCAGGATCGGCGTCACGATGGGGCCGGGAAACCGCCCCGATTCGTCCATCGCTCTTTTCGACGCCTCCGCCGCCGCGCGCTGCTCGTCGGTGACGTAGAAGATCGCGGTCCGGTACGAGGGCCCCCGGTCCTGGAACTGGCCGCCGTCGTCGGTCGGGTCCACCTGCCGCCAGAAGGCCCGGAGCAACGTGTCGTAGGAGACCGCGTCGGGATCGTAGCGCACGCGGATCGCCTCGTAATGCCCGGAGGTCTGGCTCTTCACGTCTTTGTATGTCGGGCTTGCGATGTGTCCGCCCATGTAGCCCGAGCGCACCTCGACGATGCCGTCAAGCGCGTCGAACGGCGACACCATGCACCAGAAGCAACCGCCCGCGAAATACGCGGTCTCGGTCTGCGTGTTTCCTCTCTGTTCGTTCATGAAGACACCTCGTTTCGGTCTATTTGACGCCTGCGTTCAATATGGCGCTGCAAAGTTCACGCGCCGGGGGCGGCCGCGTTCAGCAGCTTCCGTCGCTCGCGCCAGTCGGGAAGGAAGCCGTCCATCAGCGCCTTGAAGCGCGCGCCGTGGCTTCGTTCGAGCAAATGCGTCAGCTCGTGGACGACGATGTACTCCAGGCACGGCTCCGGCCTCCGCGCCAGCTCCAGACTGAACCAGACGCGCCGGGCGGCGATGTTGCAGCTTCCCCACCGCGTCTTCATCCTGCGGATGCGCCACTCGTCGACGCTCACGTTCATGACGGACCGCCATCGGTCGATCAGCGGCGGGATGAGTTCGGAGAGCCGGTCGCGATACCAGTCGAGCAGCGCGGCCTCCCGCTGCTCCCGCGTGCTTCCGGGCCGCACGGTGATCGCGATCGCCGCGTCACTGCATGCGTCAACCAAGGCCGCGATGTTCCGCTCACACACCAGCAAACGACAGGGCTTCCCGAGAAACGCGTGAACCTCGCCATCCACGAAGTCGACAGGCGCAGACGGAGGGGCGTCCGCGAACTTCTCGCGTTGCCGCTCGATCCACGCAAGTCGCTCCGTCGCCACGCGGAGCACGGTTTCGTCGCTCGTCTTCAGCGGAACGGAGATCCGGACGCGCCCGTCGGGTGGGTAGACGCCCAGGCGCAAGGTCTTCATCTTTTTTCGCGTCACCTCGACGGGGATGTCCCCGAGCATGATGACGTGCGAAGCCGCCTTCATCTTTCTCTCACCGCGCAAATTCGTGCCGGATGTCCGTGATGTGTCCGCGCCAGTAGGGTTTCGGGCCGTCGGGCAGAAGCCATGAGACTTCGCCGTCCAATGGAACGAGGATCCCGTTCCGGCGCTCGTAGTTCCAGAACCGCCCGGACCATGGGGCCGGGGTATTGACGCCGCCGGCGCTGCGCGTGCGCGCGTCGGCACGGAACGTTTCCATCAGGCCGTCCACACCGAAGAAGAACACCAGCGAAACGGAAGTGTTCCCGTCTTCGAGGAAGGCGCGGGCGGAGCGTTCGTCGATCGCTTCCCAGCGCACGCCCTGCGCGGGCAGGAGCATCGTGGGGTACCACGCGGCCTCGGCGAGGAACCGCATCAGTTCTCCCTGCGCGATATCGGGCGTATCGCGCTGATCCGCAACGGTCACAAGGCCGAGGACGGCCGCGCGCAACATGCCCTTCCCCGCGACGTAGGCGTCGTGGACGTAGACGTTCACGCCCGGCGCCATGCGGATCCGGGCGTCCCAGTCGAATCCCGGGCGGCGCATCGTCGCTGCCTGGTCGGACGTGAACGGCGCCCATCGCTCCCCGGTCTCGCTCATGTTGAACTCTCCCGCGTGGCGAAGCGTCACCCCGATGACGGGCGGCGTCTCTTTCGGCAGAACCGCTTCGAGATACCGCCTGACGGGATCGGGAAGCCCCTCCCCTGCTTCGGAAACCACGATCTTCGCTTCGCTCGCTGCAACTCGCGCGCGATCGAGCCCCGACCGGATCGCAGCCGTTTCTTCCTTCCAGCGCATATCTCCGAAATACACAGCGACGACCGCCGCCGCGACAAGGGCGGCGAGAAGAGCGACGAACACCTTCCACAGCATACGAAAATCCCCCTCCTGCGCCCAACGGGACGCCGGAGGGGGATGCGAAACATCTCGCTACTCCTTCGGCGTCGGGGCGGGGCCTCCGAAAAGTTCCATGACGATGCGCTCCGCGAGCGTTTGCGACGCGGCGTACAGGCCGTTCTCACCGTCGTTCGAGGAGATATTGAACGCCGTAAGCGCCACGGCCGTCTCGACGTCCACGAGCCGGGCGCTGATCGCGATCACGGACCCCAGACCGTTCACGGAGCCGAGCAGCATGTAGCGCGCGCCGACGAGCTTCCCGATCTTCACGGCCGTCCGTTCGTCGACGAGCCCCGAGAGCGCGAGCTTGTGTTCCGCCGCGACGGCGGCGAGCTGCGTCCGTTCGAGCACCGTGCACCCCGGAACGCCGACGAGACGTCCGCGGACCATCTCCGCCACGCCCGCACCGAGGTGGAAGGGAACGCCGTTGGCCCGGAAATCGACCACGGCGAGCCGAACCGGCGTCGCCGCCGGCGTTGCGTACCCTGCAATCGCGGATGACAGGATCGCCAACAGGATGAGTATACCCGACAGCGGCGCGGTTTTTCTCATCGGCTCCGCTCCCCGGCGTCTTTCCTCACGAAGAGCTCCTTCGACCGGCGTCAGAGCCGGAGCGACAGGACTGAATCCCTGAGCGGAAGCAGCACGGCGCGGAAAAGGAACCGGGCCGTCATGGCGCCGACCTCTGCGGTCAGCTTCTCGACCGCTTCGCTGAGCCCCGTCACCTTGCCGTCCACGAAGATCTTTCCCGTATCGAACGCCATCGTCTTCAGGAGTTCGAGCGCTTCCTGCGCCTTCTTCGCATTCTTCAGCGCCCGGGCCTTGTAGAACGACAGGATCGACGACAGGCGCGTCCGGCCCGCCAGAACGCCGTTCGGCTCCCGCACGAGAACGCGGTCGAGCTTGACGTCATCGCTCACGATCCCCTCGACCCGCCCGATGATCTCGTAATCCCCCTTGTCGCTCGCGTGGTACGAGAGATCCGTCGCCGCCAGCGTGCGAACCTTCTCCCGGTCGCCCCAGAGCATCGTCTCGCCTTTGTAGTATTTCGACAGCGCGACGAGCGAAAACGCCTGCCCCGCCTCGTAGTTTCCGGTTCGGAGATGACTCGATCCGATGATGTAGTTCCCCTCGCCCTTCCGGTCCTCCGGCAGACGTTCGAGCACCGCGCCCATGACCTTGATCGCCCGGGCGTAGTCCCCCTCACGGAACAGGGCGAGCGCCCGGTCCGCCTCGCGGCTCGCCGCGGCCGCAACCCCGCTGCCGCCTTCACCGCCGCCCCCGCCTCCGCTTGTCGCCATTGCACTGTTTCCCGACAGCATCAACGCGGCCGCCATGACGAGAAGACATCCGAAAACGCAACGTGCTTTCATGGACATCCACCTTCCCTTCCCGGTTAGGTTATTTGTTCTCCATCCACTTCCGCAGCTGCTTCGCCTTGTTCGGGTCGTTCTTCTCCAGAGAGGAAAGCATTCGCCGCGCTTTCGCGTCCTCTCCGCGAAGCGAGTGGATCATCCCGAGAAGCATCTGCGCCTCGGCGCTTTTTCCGTCGATCTCCAGCGCGTCTTCCAGAACCTCGGCGGCCTCGTCGAGCGCCCCCACCTCGAAAAAGAGCTGTCCCAGCGCGAGATACGCCGGGACGTACCGGTCGTCCGCCGCCACCGCGCGCGCGAAGAAGTCCGCGGCCTCTTCGGTCCGCTTCCGGTTCTTGTAGGACTGCCCCATCAGGAAGTACGGCTCCGGAAGCTTCGGCGCGAGCTTCATCGCCCTCTCGAGTTCCGGCGTCGCCTTGTAGTAGTCGCCCATCATGAAGTAACACTTCCCGGCCAGAAGCGACGCTTCCGCAAGGGTCGGATCGAACGTCACCGCCTGTCGGGCCGCGAGGAGCGCGTCCTGATAGCGGCCGCTCTCGAAGAGAATCCCGCCGAGGATGAAGCGGAGCAGCGCGTGTCCGGGACTCATGCGGGTCATCTTCTCCCAGAACGGGATCGATGCGGATGGATTTCCGAGGTTGTAATGTCCGAGGGCTTCGTAGAGGTAGTAGCGGTAGTCTTCGGTCGCCTTTCCCTTCGCGGGCGTCTTCCCCGTAACGGTTGCGAGGATGTCCGCCGCGAGGTTTTTCGACGCGAGCGCGATGTCGTCCTCTCCGTCCCGGGAGATGCGCTCGAAGCTCGCGAGAACGACCGCCGTGCCGACATCGACCAGGCGGGCCGTTGCGACGACGATGGAGCCGAAGCGGGTCACCGCGCCGACAAGAAAGTAGTTCGCGCCGACGAGCTTTCCGGTCCGGACGGCGGTCTTCTCGTCCACGAGGCCGGAGAGGGCCAGCCGGTGCTCCTTCGCGAGCGCCGCGAACTGACTCCGCTCGACGATGATGAGATCCCTGTGTCCGACGAGTTCGGATGTAACGGTTTCGCTCACGGCCGAACCGAGCAGGATGCTCGTCCCCTGGGAGAGAAACGGGGTGACGGCGAGCGTGACCGCGGCGTCCGCGCGTCCGTTTCCCGGAACGCACGGAACCAGGAGAACGCACAGAAAAAGCGTTGCGACAAAGCGGGCGAAGCTCCCCGCACAACCGCCGAATTTCGTCTTCATGCCCGCATACCTCCAGAACATACGTCTACAATATTGTATTTTCAAAATTTTAACATGTCGCAAACGACGCGTAAAGACGCTCTTCGGACGGGCGCGCCTAAACAGCGATACGATCGTGACGAAGCGGCACGGGGCGCGCGGTCCCGCGATGCGCGGCGATTTTTCGGGAATCCGCCCTACCGCGCCTCCTGCGTCAAACGCATGAGCGCGTCAAAATATTCCGGTCGTCCGGTCTTGAAGAGGTTGTACCAGGCATCCAGAACGTCCGGGGCGTAGATGTCGAGTCTGCGGAAGATGTGCATTGCGAATTCGAGCGCTCCGGTCCCCGGCGCTGTGATCACATTTCCGTCCGTAACGGCGGGGGCGTCCTCGTACAGCGCGGCTCCGCCGTATTTCGTCGCGAGGAGGTAGTCCCGCGAATTGCTCGTGTGCCGGACGGCGTCGAGCAGGCCCGCACGGGCGAAGCCCGCCGTGGCGCCGCAGATCGCCGCAATGGGGAGACCCGCCCCGAGAAACGACCGCGCGACCTCGACGGCCTCCCGGTTGCGGTCATCGTCCCACGTGGCTCCGCCGGGGACGATCAGCATCGCGCCGTCTTCCGGCGAAATGTCGCCGAGCGCCGCGTCCGGCATGATGCGAATGCCGCCCATCGTGGTCACCGGCCGCCCCCCGATCGACGCCGTGCGCACGCGATACTCGCCGGGACGGAGCTGAAAGGGGGTGCTCCCGATGCCGGAGACGGCATACGCCGGCTCCCAGTCGGACATTGTGTCGAGAACATACAGCCATACGATTTTCGTTTTCACCGGTTTCCTACGCTATTCAGACAGATTTTTCGCCCGGGGCGGAGGCGTCACGCCGCCGAAAGCGAGAGCAGAAACGACAGAATGACGATCAGTCCAAGAACGCCCTTCCCGAAGTTCATCGCTCTTCCTCCTTCCAGGCGCGTGTGCCTGTCGTCCGTTTAATATAGTATATTCCGATCCGTCCCGGTCGACAATAAACGGTTTTCCGACCGGCGGCTTTTTCCAGAATCGCACAGGTTTCGTCCCGAACTGGATATGGAACTCTCCCGTTGCGGTGTGTACCATATCTGTACGAGAGACTGCCATAGGGAGGTCGGATGAATATGTTTCGGACACACGGTTTGAGGAGAGCGGTTTCGGCGCTCGCGGTTTTCGCGGCGCTCGCGTGCGGGTCGGCGTCGTACGCCGCGGACACGCTGAACGTCTACACGATCTGGTCGGAGCGGTACGCGACGGAGGTCTTCAAGGCGTTCACCAAGGATACGGGAATCCAGGTGCGGCACCTGCGTTTTTCGTCGGGAGAGGTTCTCGCCCGGATCATCGGCGAAAAGGACAACCCGCAGGTCGACGTCTTCTTCGGCGGCATCGCGGACGCGTTCGTCGCCGGAAAGAAGGAGGGCGTCTTCGAGGCGTACGTTCCGAAGGGCGCGGAGGCCATCCCGGCGAAGTACCGCGACCCGGAAGGGTACTGGACCGGCGTCGCGATGGACCCGATCTGCTTCATGTTCAACGCGTCGTTCCTGAAGAAGAACGGCCTCGCGGCCCCGGCGTCCTGGCAGGATTTGCTGAATCCCGCGTTCCAGAACGGGCTTCTCATGGCCGACGCGCGGACGTCCGGCACGGCCGTGTCGCGGATCTTCAGCCTCGTGAAGGCGATGGGCGAGGACGAAGCGTTCGCCTACCAGAAGAAACTCGACGGGAATGTCCAGCAGTACACCGAGAGCGGCGCGGGCGGCGCGCTGCCCATCTCGCGCGGTCAGGCGGCCGGCGGAATCTTTTTCATCGTCGACGCGCTCGAGATGCAGCAGAAGGGGTACGACGTCGCGATCAGCTACCCGAAGGAAGGCGTCGTCTACGGCGTCGAGGCGATGGGCCTGATCCGCGGCGCGAAGCAGCCCGAGCTTGCGAAGAAGTTCCTCGACTGGGCGGCCGGTCCCGGGATGCAGAAGATCTACGAGGCGCAGAAGATCAACCTGATCCCGACGCACCCGGAGGTCCGCCTGCAGAACCCGGCGCTCGACATGAGCGGCGTCAACCTTCTCGACCTCGACATCGAGTGGTCCGGCGCCAACCGCAAACGGCTCGTCGAGCGATGGGTGAAAGAGATCCTCAAGTAGCCGGACGAAACGCATTCAGGAATGCCATATCAGCAGCAGCCCGGATCGCCCCGCGTGCGGCGATCTGGCTGCTGCTGGCGCTGTTTGTTCTCTATCCGCTCGCGCGGCTGCTGTTCATGCTCTTTTCCTCCGACGGGCAGGCGGGTGGAACGGGCGTCGCCAACCTCGCGGGAATCTTCACGGACCGCTACACGCGCAGGGCGCTCGGCAACAGCCTGCTGCTCGCGTCTTCCGTGGGCCTGTGCGGGACGTTCCTGGGCTTCCTCTTCGCGTTCGCCGTCACGCGCATCGACATGCCGAAGGGCGTCAGGGCTTTTTTCTCGTCCGTCACGGTTCTGTCGTTCGTCTCGCCGCCGTTCACGGGAAGCATCGCGCTCACGCTCGTTCTCGGGCCGGGCGGATTGCTGCAACGGCTGCTGCATCTTCCGGACTTCACGATCTACGGCTTTCCGGGAACGCTGCTCGCCGAAACGCTGACCTACTTCCCGATCGCGTTTCTGACGCTCGCGGCCGTCCTCGGGGCGATCGACCCGAGCTGCGAGGACGCCTCTCGCGGTCTGGGGGCGTCGGAGGGGCGCGTCTTCCGGACCGTCACGCTGCCGCTGTGCGTCCCGGGCCTCGCGAACTCCTTCCTGCTGCTCTTCGCGGAATCGCTCGCGGACTTCGCCACGCCGCTCGTGATGGCCGGGAAAT
>CAZVUT010000033.1:0-20156 GCA_964630155.1 uncultured Synergistaceae bacterium | reverse complement strand
CCGAACGCCGTCGCGACGGCCCTCGCGAAGGAGCACCACATGACGCCGACCTTCGCCACCGTCCGCATGTACAACCAGGAGCCGCCCGTCATCGACATGAACCGGCTCTTCGGCGTCACCACGTTCGAGCTGGGCTAGCCCGGGCCGATCGGACCTTCCCTCTCCGGCGGGGAGACGCGGTCATGAGACTGCTCACGAGGGGAAGCCCGCTCGCCATCGTCCAGGCCGAACGCGTAGCCGACGCGATCCGGCCGCTCGGCCTATCCGTCGACATCGTTCCGTTCTCGACGCGGGGAGACAGGGAATCGTCGCTCCCGCTGCGCTGCTTCGGCGGGATCGGCGCGTTCTCGTGCTGCATCGAGGAAGCGCTCCTCAGGGGTGATGGGGACGGCGCCGTCCACAGCCTCAAGGACATTCCCTCCTGTTGCCGCGACGGACTCGACATCGCCGCCGTGCTTCCCAGGGACAACGTCGAAGACGTCCTGATCGGGCGCCGCGACACGACGTTCGCCTCGATGCCTCCGGGGTCCGTCGTGGGGACGTCGAGTCCGCGGAGAAGGGCGCAGCTCCTGCGGAGCCGCCCCGACCTCGTCACGGCCGAGTTGCGCGGAAACGTCGCGACGCGCCTGTCGCGCCTGCGGGAGGGGCAGTACGACGCGATCATCCTCGCCCGGGCCGGACTCGACCGCCTCGGGATCGTCCCTCCGAACGCGGAAACGCTTCCCTTCCTTCCCGCCCCGTGTCAGGGGATCATCGCACTCGAGGCGCCGCTGGACGGCCCGCTGTTCTCCCTCGCGGCCGGGATCGGATGCAAAACGACGTTCCTCTGCGCACTCGCCGAACGGACGCTTCTCCGGACGCTTCGGGTGGGCTGCCACATCCCCTTTGCGGCGCTGGCGCGACTTGACGGGGAACGGCTCGATTTTCAGGCCGAGATCCTGGACGACTCGGGACGCGACTTCCGCTGCTTTTCGGCGGCCGGGAAGGTCGCAACCCGCGAAGACGCCGTCGAAGCCGCAATGGAACTCGCCGGACGCATCAGGGCCGACGCGGTCGCGATGCGCATCCTCGAGGCCACGCTCGTTCCCGCGGAGAAGCGCCGATGACCGTCCGTCTCGTCGGGGCCGGATGCGGCGGCCCCCTCTGGCTGACCATCGAAGCGAAACGTTTCCTCGAACGGGCTGACCACATCGTCTACGACAGCCTGATCCACCCGGACCTGTTGCAGCTCGCGCCGCCGGAGTGCGCCTTCCATTTCGTCGGAAAGAGGGGAGCCCGCCCGGGCCCCGGGCAGGCGGCGATCAACGACCTTCTCGTCCGGCTCGGACGCGGGGGCGGCGAAATCGTCCGCCTCAAGGGGGGAGACCCGTTCGTCTTCGGACGGGGCGGAGAAGAGGCCATTGCGCTCGGGGACGCGGGCGTTCCGTGGACGTACACGCCCGGCATCACGGCGGCGCTCGGAGGGCTCGCGCGCGCGGGAATCCCGCCGACGCACAGGGGCGTCGCGGACTCCGTCACGCTCGCGACCGGGCGCAAGGGCGGCGAGGGCGGAGCGGATCCGGAGCTCTGGCGTCCGCTCGGCGCGGTCGGCGGGACGAAGGCCGTCTACATGGGGGCCTCGTCGTGGCCGCAGGTCGCTTCCCTGCTTCGCGAGGGGGGGATGTCCGACGACGCGCCTTGTGCGGCCGTGACGTGGGGCGGTTGGGGACGGGCCTCCCGGTGCGACTTCGTTCTCGGGGAGGATCCGGGCGTTCTCCGGAGCCCTTCCGTCATCGCCGCCGGGGGAACGGCCGGAATGCGGCTCGACGGGGAGCGCGGCGTCCTCGCGGGGATGCAGGTCGCGGTGGTCCGTCCGTCTCCGGAGAGCTGGACGACCGCTCGGACGCTTGAGGAGCACGGAGCGGACGCGTACAGCCTGCCGCTGCTGCGCCTGGAGGAGATCCGCCGTGACGGCGAAGCGGAGACGCTCGCATCGGCCGACTGGATCGTGCTCACGAGCCCCCGGGGGGCGGCCCTCCTGCCCCGGGCGACGGACCTCCGCCGGATCCGGGCGAAAATCGTTGTCATCGGCGAGGGAACGCGCGACGCGCTGCTCCGGACCGGAATCCGGGCCGACGAGGTCGCGAGCCCCGCGACGTCCGAGGCGCTTGCGAGCCTTCTCTCGCGCGTCGTCAACAGGGGAGAACGGGTTGTCTTCTTCCGCAACGAGGCCGGTTCCCCGCTGCCCTGCGACGCCGCGACGGAACGCGGCGCCGATGTCGCGGACCTGAACGCCTACCGCATGATCCCGACCCTTCCGCCCGGATCGGAATCCCTCCGCGATCTGTGGGCGGACCGGCCGCCGGACGCCGTGGTCTTCGGAAGCGCGGCGCTCGCACAGGCCTGGGGGACGCTCGGCCTGGACTTTCCGGAGGGCGCCGTTCCGGTCGCGTGGGGGGAGGCGTGCGGATGCGCCGTCGAACGCCTGTTCGGCCGCAAGGCGTCCGTCATGGATGCGCCGTCGACCGACGGACTTCTGAGAACGCTTGTTGATATCGCACGAAGCAGGGAGGGTGTACGATGAAGACCGGTTCGGATTTCACCCCTGCGGCGAGACTTCGCCGCCTCCGCGAGAACAGGATTCTCGCCGAAAGCGTCCGGGAGGTTACGCTTGAAGCGCGTCAGCTGATCCTTCCGCTGTTCGTCGTCACGGGCCGGGGGCGGCGCGATCCGGTCCCGTCGCTCGCGGACGTCGACCATTGCTCCGTCGACAGGCTTCCGGAGCTTATCGACCCCGCGCTCGAGGCGGGGGTGCGGTCCTTCATCCTGTTCGGCCTTCCCGATCCGGCCGACAAGGATCCCGGAGGGACGACGGCCTGGCGGGACGACCAGCCCGTGCAGCGGGCCTTTTCGTTCCTGAGGGAGCGATACGGGCGGGAGGTTCTTCTGACGGGGGACGTCTGCATGTGCGAATACACGAGCCACGGACACTGCGGCTTCCTCGACGCGGACGGATGCGTGGACAACGACTCCACGGCCGCCGCGCTCGGCCGGATCGCCGTGAGCCACGTCCGCGCAGGGGCGGATATGGTCGCGCCGTCGGCCATGATGGACGGGCAGGTCGCGGCCATCAGGAGCGCGCTCGATTCCGAGGGGTGCGTCTCGACTCCGATCATGAGCTACAGCACCAAGTTCGCCTCCGCGTTCTACGGCCCGTTTCGCGACGCCGCGGGGAGCGCGCCGTCGCACGGAGACCGCCGCGGATACCAGCTCCCGTCGACGAACGCGAGAGAGGCGCTCCGGGAATCGCTCGCCGACGAGGACGAAGGGGCGGACATCCTTATGGTGAAGCCGTCGCTGCTCTACATGGACGTCATCGCCCGTCTCCGGGAGGCGACGCTGCTGCCGATCGCGTGCTACCTCGTGAGCGGCGAGTACATGATGCTCCGGCACGCCATCGCCGCCGGAGCGCTCGACGAAAAGAGAGGGATGCTCGAGGCGCACCTGTCGCTCCGGCGCGCCGGGGCCGACATCATCATCACCTACGCCGCCGTCGGGATCGCCCGGATGCTTCGGGAACGCTGAGGTCCGCGCCCCTCCGGATCACGCTATCCGCGCGGCCTCCGCGATGTGCGAGGCGAAAAGCTCCGGAATTCCGTCGACGTCTCCGAGGCCCTTCAGAATCGCGTTCACGGAATACCCCTCCTTCGAGAGGACGGACAGCCACGACCCGGGATTGTCCGACGCGGCCATGTCGTTTTTCGCGTGGCCTCCGGCGACGATCATGAACGGCGCGAGCGTCACCTTCGTCGGTTTGAGGGACGCCAGCCTCCGTTTCACCTCGTCGATGCCGGGGCTCCCCCGGATGGTTCCGATCACGAACGGGAGGGCCGCCTCGTCGAACAGGAGCTGAAGTCGCGCGTATGCGGAGGCGGCGGAAGCGCGCGAGCCGTGCCCCACGAAGACCACGCCGCCGCCGTCTCCGTCGAGTCCGCCGTATTTCTTGCGCAACAGCGCCGCGATCTTTTCGGAGTCCTCGCGGGTCTCGATCAGCGGCGCGCCGAGATTCAGCGACGAAAAGGCGTGCGCCCCCCCGGCGCCCCTCAGGGAGCGCACGACGGAGGCGATCCGGTCGTATTCCTCTCCCGCGATGACGGTCAGCGGCTGGACCGTCGCCCGGGAGATTCCCTCGTCCCGCATCTTCGCGAGCGCGACCGGCGGGGAATCGAAGGCGATTCCCTCTTCCTTCAGCGTCACGCGGCGAACGGCGTCCGACGTGAGCGAGAGGCGGACATCCGCCCCGGGAAACGCCCTCTTCACGCCGTCGACGATCTTCGCGATCGCCCCGCGCGCATCGGGCTCCGACGTTCCGACGGCTGCGAGAAGAATGCCTTCTTTCATTTTTGCCGCACCCCTTTCCGACGCGACCGAGGCGAGATCCGACACAAACAACCGGCGCAAATGCAGCGCCGCTGCACCCATCGTCCTGTTCACGCTTCTCTCCGGAGGTGCGCCGGTTCGCTCTGCCTCCGGAGAAAACCTGCAGGAGCTTCTTCAAACCCGACCAGACCCCTTCCGCCTTCAGCATCATCATGGGGTGTCCGGGATGTATTCCACCGCTCGATGGAGCATATCACCGGGACGCCGCCGGAACAACGCCGGCAGGAGCGAGAAAAGCGTCCTCTTCCGGAATTGACGTCCGCGCGGCGAACCTCCAGAATGGGGAAAACACTTGAAGGAGGCCGGAACGAATGGGAAGAAGCGACACGTCGCGGAAAACGGGAATAGCGCTCGGCAGCGGCGCGGCTCGGGGCATGGCGCACATCGGCGTCCTCCGCGCCCTCGAGGACGCGGGACAAAAGCCGGAATACGTGGCGGGAACGAGCATCGGCGCGCTGGTCGGGGGCGTGTACGCGGCGGGGAAGCTCGACGAACTGACGGACATCGTCCTGACCCTCGACTGGAAACAGGCCGCATCCTTCTTCCTCGAGGCATCGTTTCCCCGCTCCGGCCTGATCGAAGGGAACAAGCTCACGGATTTTCTCGAGAAGATCCTTGGAAAGCAAGCGATCCGCGACCTGCCGATTCCCTTCCGGGCGGTGGCGACGGAGATCACGAGCGGGCGCGAGGTCGTCATCGACGACGGCGATCTCGTCGACGCGATACGCGCGAGCGTTTCGGTGCCCGGCATCTTCTCCCCCGCGGAGAGAGGCGGCGATCTTCTGGTCGACGGCGGACTCGTCAATCCCGTGCCTGTCAACGTCTGTCGCACGATGGGCTCGGAACGGGTCATCGCGGTCGACCTCAACCTCGGGCGCGTCCGGGACAAGCGGCCGGCGACCGTGGCGGACGCGGACGGAAAAAAGAAGGCTTCGACGTTTGCGGGAATCGACACGAAGGAGCTGTTCGACTGGGTGGAGCGGAACACGAAACGCCTCGGCGCCGATCTTCTCGACCCGGTGAAAGCGTGGATGGAGCGACGGCCCGCGCCCAGCATCTTCGATGTCCTGGGCAATTCCCTGCGGATCATGGAAGCGCAGATTTCCGCGACGCGGCTGGAGATCGACCGTCCCGACCTGCTGATCCGGCCCGAAGTCGGCGACATCGGCTTCATGGAGTTCTTCCGCGCGGAGGAAATGATCGCGGAAGGCTATCGCGCCGCGAAGGATGCGCTCGAACGCGAAGGACGGCCGTGAACGGTCGCGGGTAGAATTCAGAAGGAGAATTTTCAATTGACCGAAAACTGAGTTTCATATAGAATCAAGCAGCGCCTGATTCGACGATCGCTTTTCTCGCGACGGCGGACCGGGTCGGACAGAGGATTTTTGCGGCCGTTCGGTGCGAGGGCAGGACGGCGGTTTTTCGGAATGAGCTTTTTTCGTGGAGTTCCGCGGGTTTCGCCCGATCCGTGCGATATCCGGAGAAGGAGGGAATGTGATGAACGAGAAAGAGAACCCGAACCCGAAGGAGAAGCTGACCACCGTAGCGGGAGCCCCGGTTCCCGACAACCAGAACGCCGTGACCGCCGGCCCCCGCGGGCCGATGATGCTTCAGGACGTGTGGTTTCTGGAAAAACTCGCCCACTTCGACCGCGAAGTCATTCCCGAGCGGCGCATGCACGCCAAGGGCTCCGGAGCCTTCGGCGTCTTCACGACGACTCACGATATCACGCGGTACACCAAGGCGAAGATCTTTTCCGAAATCGGCAAGAAGACCGAGATGTTCGTCCGGTTCTCCACCGTGGCCGGCGAACGCGGCGCGGCGGACGCGGAACGCGACATCCGCGGCTTCGCGATGAAGTTCTACACGGAGGAGGGCAACTGGGATCTCGTGGGCAACAACACGCCCGTCTTCTTCCTGCGCGACCCGCTCAAGTTTCCGGACCTGAACCACGCGGTCAAGCGGGATCCGAAGACGAATATGCGCAGCGCGAAGAACAACTGGGATTTCTGGTCGTCCCTTCCCGAGGCGCTCCACCAGGTGACGATCACCATGAGCGACCGCGGCATCCCGTACTCGTACCGCTACATGCACGGCTTCGGGAGCCATACGTTCAGCATGATCAACGCGGCGAACGAACGCACCTGGGTCAAATTCCATCTCGTGTGCCGGCAGGGGATCAGGAACCTCACGGACCAGGAGGCCGAGGCCATCATCGCGAAGGACCGCGAGAGTCACCAGCGCGATCTCTTCGACAGCATCGAAAAGGGCGACTTCCCGCGATGGACGATGTTCATCCAGGTCATGACGGAGGAGCAGGCGAACGCCATGCCCTACAACCCGTTCGATCTGACGAAGGTCTGGTACAAGAAGGATTTTCCGCTCATCGAAGTGGGATTCTTCGAGCTGAACCGCAACCCCGAGAACTATTTCCGCGACGTGGAGCAGGCCGCCTTCAACCCCGCGAACGTGGTTCCGGGAATCAGCTTCTCGCCGGACAAGATGTTGCAGGGACGCCTCTTCTCCTACGGCGACGCGCAGCGATACCGCCTCGGCGTCAACCACCACCAGATTCCCGTGAACGCCCCGAAGTGTCCCGTGAACAGCTACCACCGCGACGGCCAGATGCGCGTGGACGCCAACGCCGGAAGCACCATCGGATACGAGCCCAACAGCTACGGCAAGTGGCAGGAGCAGCCGGAGTTCAAGGACCCCCCGCTGGCGGTCCGCGGCGACGTCTGCCAGTGGAACTTCCGCGAAGACGACGATGATTACTACACCCAGCCGGGGAAGCTCTTCCGGCTCATGAGCCCCGGGCAGCAGAAGGTCCTCTTCGAGAACACGGCCCGGAACATGGGAGACATCCCGAAGGAGATCAAGCTCCGGCATATCGGCAATTGCCTGAAAGCCGATCCCGCGTACGGCAAGGGCGTCGCCGACGCCCTCGGAATCCCGCTCGACGACGTGAAGTAGAACGCACCGTTCGTGTTCCGGCGAAGGCCGCGCCGATGCCCTCCCTCCGGCGCGGCCTTTGTCGTATCATTCTTTCGGGGGAGGGATGCCTCGTGATCAGCTTTTCGAAACTGCTTCTCGACCGCGAACACTTCGGCGACAGCCTCCGCTACCACGGTCGCGGAGCGTCCGCATCGGGCGCCGCGCCGGGAACGGGTCCTGTCGTCGTGTGGAACTGCACGCGCTCGTGCAACCTGTCCTGCCGCCACTGCTACGCTGCGGCCGCGCCCGACTCGGCCCCGAACGAACTGACCACGGAGGAGGCCTTCGCCTTCCTGCGCTCCCTCGCGGACTTCGGGGTTCCGGCGGTTCTCGTCTCGGGCGGCGAGCCGCTCATGCGGCGGGACATCTTCGACCTCCTGGCGTTTGGGATGTCCCTCGGGCTCCGGATGGTGCTTTCGACGAACGGCGTCCTGATCGACGCCGATACGGCGCGGAGGCTGAAAACCCTCGGGGTCAGCTACGCGGGCATCAGCCTCGACGGGCTCCGGGAGGTCAACGACGCCTTCCGCGGTCGGGCGGGGGCCTTCGACCGGACGCTCGCCGCCTTCCGGAACTGCCGCGCCGCAGGGCAGAAGGCGGGACTCCGCCTCTCGCTGACCCGGACCACCGTCCGCGATCTGCCGGGGATCTTCCGCCTCGTCGAGGACGAGAAGATCGCGCGCGTCTGCATCTATCACCTGGTCGCGGCAGGCAGGGGGGCGGAGCTCGGAAGCGAGGATCTGTCGCTTCGGGAACGACGCGACGCCGTCGAGTTCATCGCGGAGAAGACGCTGGACTTCGGCGCCCGGTCCGTGGACACGGAGATCCTGACGGTGGACAACCACTGCGACGGTGTCTACCTGCACCTCAGGGCGAAGAAGGCCGGCGACGAACGGGCGGCGCGGATTCTCGACCTCATCTCCATGAGCGGGGGCAACCGGTCGGGCGTCGCCATCGGCGCGGTCGACTGGGAGGGGAACGTCACGATCGACCAGTTCACGCGATCCGTCGTTCTCGGAAACGTCCGGGAGCGGCGTTTCGGTGACATCTGGAGCGATCCGGAGAACGCCTTCCTCGCGATGCTCCGGGACCGCAAACGCTTCCTCGAAGGACGCTGCGCGGCCTGCATGTGGCTGCCCCAGTGCAACGGGAACTTCCGGGCGCGGGCGCTCGGCGCGGGCGGTTTCTGGGCCCCCGACCCGGCCTGCTACCTGACGGATGACGAAATCGGACTGTAAGGAGGGCCTCCCGATGCTGATCTCCTGGAACACCACAAGCCGATGCAACCTCTTCTGCAGGCACTGCTACCGCGAATCCGGCCCCGGGACGGACACATCGGGCGAGCTGTCGACGCGGGAGGGGCGGGATCTGATCGCGGCCGTCGCGCGGGCGGGATTCCGCCTGCTGATCCTGAGCGGCGGGGAGCCGCTCCTGCGGGAAGACATCCTCGACCTCGTCGCGGCGGCGCGGGAGGCCGGACTGGTTCCGGCAATGGGGACGAACGGAACGCTGCTCACGGCGGATGTCGCCCGGGCGCTCGCTTCGGCCGGGCTCCGGGGCGTCGCGGTCAGCGTGGACAGTCTCGACAGGGACTATCACGACGATTTTCGGGGCATGAAGGGCGCGTACGGCCTGACGCAGCGGGGGATCGCGAACGCGCTCGCGGCGGGCCTGCGCGTGCAGATCAACCTCACGCTGACGGACCGGAACCTCGACCAGTTTGACGCGATGGTGGACCACTACGAGGCCCTCGGAGTCCAGGCCGTCCACCCGTTCTTCCTCGTGCCGACGGGACGGGCGCTCTCGATGGCCGACGGGGAGCTCACCCCGGACGCGTACTTTGCGATGATCCGGAAGATCCTGGCCCGGCAGCGCACGACGACCGTCGAACTCAAGCCCACGTGCGCCCCCCAGTTCATGCCGATGGCCCGGGAGATGGAGCTGCCGCAGCGCTTTTCGAGAGGATGCCTCGCGGGGGTCTCCTACTGCTGCATCCTCCCCCGGGGACAGGTTCACGTCTGCCCCTACCTTCCCGTCGAGGCGGGCGACGTCCGGACCGCGCCGTTCGACGAGATCTGGGAGCGGAGCGAGGTCTTCCGGAAACTGCGGAACTTCTCCTCGTACGGAGGACGCTGCGGCCGGTGCGAACACGTCGCGATCTGCGGCGGCTGCAGGGCCAGGGCCTTCCATGCAACGGGCGACTACCTCGCGGAGGAGCCCTGGTGCTTCCGGAGGTGACCCGTGGACGCCGTTGACCGCGCGCTGCTGAACCGCCTTCAGGAGGGGCTGCCGCTCGAACGGGACCCGTACGGCGTCCTCGCCGCGGAGACCGGGATTCCGAGAACCGAGCTCCTCGACCGGATCCGCCGTCTGACCGGGTCGGGACATGTCCGGCGGCTCGGGGGCGTCTTCGACGCGGAGGCGATGGGACACACCGGCGTCCTTGTCGGCGCGGAAGTTCCTGAAGCGATCTATCGCGAGGTCGCGGCGTTCGTCGGCGCGATTCCCGGCGTGACGCACAACTATCGTCGCCCGGGCTTCCTCAACATGTGGTTCACGCTCACGACGGAGAGCGACGAGGAGCGGGAGCGAGCGCTCCTCGCCCTGAGGACCCGCTTCGGCCTGGCGCGCGTCATCGAGTTCCCCCGCATCCGGAGCTTCAAGCTCCGGGTCTTCTTCGACATGGAAGGCGAGTGACCCCAATGGATGCTGTCGACCGCCGCCTCGTGCGCGAGCTTCAGGACTCCATCCCGCTGACGGAAAACCCCTACGCGACGATCGCCGACCGACTCGGACTCACCGAGGACGAGGTAGTCGAACGCCTTCAGGCGCTGCGCCGCTCCGGCAGGCTCAAGCGCATCGGCGCGGTCCTCCGCCACCGTGAGGCGGGCTTCGGCGCGAACGCGATGGTCGTCTTCGCCGCGCCGCCGGAAGCGATCGAAACGCTCGGCGCGCGACTGGCCGAAAGTCCGCTCGTGAGCCACTGCTACGAGCGTCCCGCGTACGACTGCTGGCCTTTCTCCCTCTACGCGATGATCCACGCGAAGACGGAGGATGAGATCGGGACGTTCGTCCGCGCGTTCGTCTCGGCGAACGGCATCGTCGACTACAGGATCCTGCCGAGTCTCGAGGAACTCAAGAAGACGAGCATGCCCTGGGTCGGTGAGGACGCCTCGCTGATGATCTGCCTCCACGGCGCCGCGAAAGACATTCTGGTGGTCGGCGGCGGTCCCGTGGCGCTCCGGAAGATCCGGACGCTCCTGTCCGGCGGCGCGACGGTCCGGCTCGCAGCTCCGGAGGCCGTTCCGGAGATTGCGGACATGGCGGCGGCAGGCCGAATCGCGTGGGAGCCGCGCGTCGTCGCGCGGGAGGATTTCGAGCGGTGCGCGTTCGCGCTGCTTGCGCTGCCTCCCGAAGAGACGAAAGAGGCGGCCGTCCTCGCGGCAGGGACGGGGTGTCTGCTCGACTGTTGCGCCGATGCGGGCGCATGCGACTGGTCGCTCGCGGCGCAGTTCCGCTCGGGCGGCTTCACCGTCGGCGTCGCGAGCGGCGGCGCGTCCCCGTCCGGTGCGGCGGCCCTCAAGGAGCGGCTCCGCTCCTTCCTTGAAGAGATGCCCCCCGACGAAGACGCGCGATCATGATGCCGGACGGCGAACCGACGGGCCGCGTATGCTCCGGGCGTTCATCGCCGCAACGCCGAAAACCGGCCGCACACGGAAACGACCGATTCAAAAACAATGCCCCTTCTCCATATTCTCCTGTTATACTTTCCTCCGTATCGCCGGATTTTGGGATACTGTATTATAGTAGAAGCGCCTTCATGATATTGCGTTCACATACAATCCGCCAAAGGAGATGTACAACGTGTCGCTCAAAAACGGTATTCGCGCCATCGCCGTCGCCCTACCGCTCTCGGCGGGTCTTGCGCTCGTCTCCGGCCGCTCCGTCATCGTCTCGTGGGGATGCGTCGCCGCCGTCATAACGATCGCCGTCTTCATCCTGTATCGCATCGCCGCGGGAATCCGGGCCTTCGCCTCCGTCGCGGGGGCGCTCTCCTCGGGGGCGGTCAACGTCCGCTTCCCCGAAACCGGAACGGCCGAACTGGACGCGATCGGAAGTTCTCTCAACGCCTTTCTGGAGCGACGGGAACGCAACACGGCGCGCCTGATGCAGACCTCCGACCGCCTTGCCGGAAACGCCGGCGGTCTGGCGACATCGGCTGAAAGCTTCGAACACTCCATGCTCGGCCTGCTTCACTCCCTCGGACAGGTCCGGGCGCTGTCCAAGACGAACAGCAATGATATCGACGCGACCTCCGATACGGCGTCCGCCATCTCCGCGGGAACGCAGAACGTGGCGTCCGTCACCGCGACGATGTCCGAACACGCGATCCGCCTCAAAGACCGCACCGAAGCGGCGCAGGGCGACGTCAGCGAGACGGTGGAGCATATCGGAAGCGTGCGGGACACCTTCGGAAGCCTCGTTCAGGCCGTGGATCTTCTCGCCGAACGCGCGTCCGGAATCACGACCGTTCTGCAGGCCATCACGGCCGTGGCGGAACAGACGAACCTGCTTGCGCTGAACGCGGCCATAGAGGCGGCCCGCGCGGGCGAAGCGGGGCGGGGATTCGCCGTCGTCGCGGAAGAGATCCGGCACCTGGTCACGGACAGTAACCATGCGGCGAAGCAGATCCGAGAACTGGCGTCGTCGATGCTTTCGGTCACGTCGGACGTTCAGGAACGCGTCAAAAGCGGCGCCGTCCGGATCGAAGACGCCGGAAGCCGACTGCGGAGCATGGAGTCCGGACTGGAAGAGGTTCTCGGCGCCGCAGCCACGATCGCGTCGCAGGTGGAGCAGGTGGCGGGCGTCACCCGGGAACAGGCGGGGTCGGCGGAGAATATGGCGGAGGCGATGAAGCGACTCGCGAAGGCGACCGAAGATGTCGACAGCCTCGTCCACGCCGCGACCGAAGAGGCGGGAGGCATCCGGAACGGGTTCCACGGAATCGTCACGATCTCGGAGGAACTGAGCGCCGTCTCGAACGAACTCTCCTCCTCGGCGAAGGCGCGCGCGAAAGCGACCGCGCTTGCGCTCGAGCCGGGCAAGCAGGAGCGGTAACGCAAACCCGGGGTGAAGCCATGACATCCGCGAATGAACGGGAACGCAAGAGCGCAACCGTGCGCGCCCGAATCGAGCCGTCGCTCAAGGAGGCGGCCGAACGCATCCTCGACGGGATCGGCCTCGACCCGACGACGGTCGTCACCGCTCTCTATCGCCAGATCGTCGCACGCAACGGAATGCCCTTCGAGTTTGAACTGACGGACGGGAAATCGCGGAAGTCCGTGCAGGAGGCGAGGCGGGGCGAGATCGAAAAAACCGCGCCCGGGGAAATTCGTGCGGAACCGCGCGCGGCGAAGGCTCAGCCGGAAGCGCCGGAGGAACCCGTCGTCAGGAAGGAACGCCGCGCACGAAACTCCGACGACTCGCCGCTGCCGTTCCCTGACTGAAGCCGCGAACGACGATAATCCGGCCCGTTCCGGAATGCGGGCGGACGATTCCGGCTGCGCGCTGACTATACAACGAACGACTTGCTCAGGATCTCGAAGACCTCCTGCGACGGCGTGGCCTTTTTCTCCATGGGGGGAAAGCCCTCGTCGAATTTTTCCGATTCATTGCTGTCGATGTTGAAGACGTCGCTTTCGAGGTACGTCCACTCGTTTCCCAGAAGGACATCCTCCCGCAGGGGCAGCACGAGAAGGCCCGTCGGGTATTTACCGTCCGTGGTGCGGACGTTGTATTTCTTGCAGCCCTTGAAGCCGCTCGTCACATAGTTCGACGGGTTTCCGAAGATGGCGACGGCCGGATACCCCTGCGCCCGGACAAGGTCCACGGTATGCCGGATCAGTCTCGACCCGACGCCCTTCCTCTGGTATTCCGGCAAAACGCTGATCGGCCCGAACGTCCGGATCTCCAGTTTTTCGCCGTCCCTGCCGGCCAGAAACGATCTCGTGTACAGGATGCTGCCGACGATCTTCCCGTCGCATTCCGCGACGAAATCGAGATCACCGCAAAAGTCCGCGTGCGATCGCATGACGTGAACCAGATAATGCTCGCAGCACCCCGGCTCATACATGTTCCAGAACGCCCTGCGCGTCAATTCCTCGACGGTCCGGTAATCGTCCGCCCTTTCCCGTCTGATCGTGATGTCCATCATCGATCCTCCGTTTCTCGAGAATGCACCTGCATCCCATAGCCGGGCAAGGATACCACCTGACGAAAACACCCGCAACGGACGATGCGCAAGCTTGACTTTTGTCTCACAAAGCGGTTTATATTGAATTCATGCAATCGGAAATGTTTGATTTGTGTTTTGTTCGGATTCTGTGCATACACGTACAGGCCCCGAAAAGGGAGGGAGCCTTTCAGGATGGCGGCAAACGAAGCCACCGCACGCATCAGGATCAACAAACTTCTCGAAGCCGCCGGATGGCGTTTCTTCCCGGAAGGCGACGCTCCGGCCAACATTCTTCTCGAATCCTGCGTCGCACTCAAAGCCTGCGACCTTGAAGCCCTCGGCGACGACTTCGAGAAATCGGGCAGGGGATTCGTCGACTTCCTGCTGCTCGATCCCAGGGGAAGACCCTTTATCGTCCTCGAAGCGAAATCCGAAGGAAAGAACCCGCTTGCGGGAAAGGAACAGGCCCGAAAGTACGCCCGCAGCAGAAACTGCCGCTTCGTCCTGCTGTCGAACGGCAACCTGCATTACTTCTGGGATCTCGAACGCGGCAATCCGGCCGTCATCACGGCCTTCCCCACTCCGGAATCGGCGACGGCGTGCGAAAAGATCGTCCCGGATCCGAATCGACTCGTGGAGGAATCCGTCGGGGACGACTATATCGTTCTGACGCAACGCCCCGGCTACAAACGCGAAGCTGCGTGGCGCAAGGAAACAGAACGAGCGGAATTCATCGAAAGAAACAATCTTCGCTTCCTGCGCCCGTATCAACTCGGGGCGCTCCACAGACTCCAGGACGCAGTGAAGGGCGGTAATGACAGATTCCTGTTTGAAATGGCTACGGGCACGGGAAAAACACTGACCGCCGCGGCGGTCATCAAGCTCTTCCTGAGAACGGGAAACGCGCGTCGCGCCCTTTTTCTCGTGGACCGGCTCGAACTCGAGGAACAGGCGAAAAAGGCATTCGGCGGCCTGTTGTCGAACGACTTCACGACGGTCGTTTACAAGGAAAACCGGGATGACTGGAGGCGCGCCGAAATCGTCGTCACAACCGTCCAGTCGCTGCTCTTCAACAACAAGTACCAGCGGCTCTTTTCGCCCACAGACTTCGACCTCGTCATATCGGACGAAGCGCACCGCTCGATCGGCGGAAACGCCCGCGCCGTGTTCGACTACTTCACGGGATACAAACTCGGCCTGACGGCGACCCCACGCGACTACCTCAAGAACATCGACGCGACGAAAATGGCGGGAAACGATCCGCGCGGATACGAACGCCGCATCCTTCTTGACACATACCGCACCTTCGGCTGCGAAAACGGCGCGCCGACCTTCCGCTACTCGCTGCTCGACGGCGTCCGGGACGGCTACCTGATCAACCCGACCGTGGTCGACGCCCGCACCGAAGTCACGACGCGGCTGCTCTCCGAGGAAGGGTTCGTCATCTCCTTCACCGACGAGAGCGGAGAGGACCGGAAGGAAAGCTTCAAACAGCAGGAGTTCGAGAAGCGTTTCTTCTCGGAAACGACAAATTCACTCTTCTGCAAGACCTTTCTCGAACACGCGCTGCGCGATCCCGTCAGCGGCGAGATCGGCAAATCCATCCTCTTCTGCGTCAGCCAGGACCACGCGGCCCGCATAACCCAGATCCTCAACCTGATGGCCGACCGGATGTTCCCCGGAAAATACCGGTCCGACTTCGCCGTGCAGGTCACATCGCAGATAGCGGACGCCCAGCAATTCACCATCAACTTCTCCGACAAGAACAACACCCTCATGGGACAGGCGAACTTCCTGCCCTGCTACCGGACGAGCAAGGCCCGCGTCTGCGTCACCGTCGGCATGATGACCACCGGCTACGACTGCACCGACATCCTCAACCTCGGGCTCCTTCGTCCCGTCTTTTCGCCGACCGACTTCATTCAGATCAAGGGACGCGGCACGCGGCCGCATGACTTCCGCAGACAGCTCCACGACGAAGCGGCCAAAGAGAGAGTCCGGCGGCCGAAGAAGACTGCGTTCAAGCTCTTTGACTTTTTCGCGACCTGCGAATACTTCGAAGAGGATTTCGACTACGACGAAGTCCTCGAACTGCCCGCCGTCGGAAACGGCGGTTCGGGCGGGGAGAATGGCGGAACTCGCGTCGCGAGCCCGTACAATCATCCGGGGCAGGACGTTCTCGCGGGAATTCAGGAAGTGAAGATCGGGCTCGAAGGCATGAAGATCGACCGGATGTTCTTTGAACGGTTCGAGGATACGGTTCGCGAAAACGACTTCATCGCGCGAACCGTCGAAGCAGGGGACTGGAGCCGCGCGCTCGACTACGTGAACCGGGAACTCTTCGACAGACCCGAGGAATACTACACGCTCGACAAGCTGCGAAAGGCCGCCGGAGTCGACCGTCGCCTGACGCTCCGCGAAATCCTCGAAAAAATCTTCGGCCTCATCCCGCGCTTCAAGTCGAAGGACGAGCTTCTGGAAGAAGAATTCGCCAAATTCGTCGCGGACCACACGCCCGAAGACGCGGCCGCGATCCCCGCGATACGGAACTACTTCAAGGCGTACGTCACCAGCGACCTCGTGCGCCACATTGTCGGGAACAGGCGGTATGCCGACCTCACGACGAACGCGGCCTTCTCGATGAGCGACTTCAAGGCCGTGCCGGTAAAATTCCGCGACCTCGTCCCCGAATACATCAAGGACTACGTTCCGCTGAACCAATTCGTCGCGTAAAATGTTCTTCGTCGCGGACTCCGACCGAAGTCGAATCCGGCCGGAGAAGGGACGACGATCGCCGCGGAATGAAGAACTGGAGGAATCCCCTTTGCTCGATACAGACACCAGACACCGAATCGACACCGCCCGCAACATCCTCGTCGGCAAGGTGCCCGACCCGAAATCGCAGGTCGAACAGATCACCATCGCGCTGATCTACAAATTCATGGACGACATGGACGCCGAAGCGGAAGAACTCGGCGGCAAACGCACCTTCTTCGCCGGAGACTTCGCCCGATACGGCTGGGCCAAACTCATGCGCTCCGGCCTCGGGGGGCACGAAGCGCTGAACCTCTACGCGGAAGGCATTACGCGAATGACCGAGAACGCGAACCTTCCGCCGCTCTTCCGGGACATCTTCAAGAACGCCTACCTGCCCTACCGCGACCCGGAAACGCTCCGGAGCTTCCTCAAGATCATCGATGAATTCACGTACGACCACTCCGAACGGCTCGGGGACGCCTTCGAATACCTGCTCTCCGTCCTCGGCTCCCAGGGCGACGCGGGCCAATTCCGAACGCCGCGCCACATCATCGACTTCATGGTTGAAATCGTCGACCCGAAGAAAGACGAACGCATCCTCGACCCCGCGTGCGGCACAGCGGGGTTCCTGATCTCGTCGTTCAAGCACATCCGTCGCGCCAACAAGGACACGGACGACAACATCACCCTCACCCCCGACGAAAAGGAGCGCCTCGCCGGAAACTTCGAAGGGTACGACATCTCCCCCGATATGGTCCGGCTGTCGCTCGTGAACCTCTACCTTCACGGCTTCGTCAACCCGCGTATCCACGAATACGACACGCTGACCTCGGATGATCGCTGGGGGGACTACGCCGACGTCATCCTCGCCAATCCGCCCTTCATGTCGCCCAAGGGCGGCATCCGCCCCCACAGGCGATTCGCGATCCAGGCCAAGCGCAGCGAAGTTCTATTCGTGGACTACATGGCCGAACACCTCACCCCGACGGGGCGCGCGGGCATCATCGTGCCCGAAGGCATCATCTTCCAGAGCCAGACCGCCTACAAAGCCCTGCGGAAGATGCTCGTCGACTCCTGCCTCGTCGCGGTCGTCTCGCTCCCTGCGGGCGTCTTCCAGCCGTACTCCGGCGTCAAGACGAGCATCCTGATTCTCGACAGGGGGCTCAACCGCCGGAGCGACTCCATCGCGTTCTTCAAGGTCGAAAACGACGGCTTCGGCCTCGGCGCGCAGCGGCGCGAGATCGATGCAAACGACCTCCCCGAAGTGAAGACCGAACTGTGCGGCTTCCTGGACGCGCTGCGGCGGCGCGAACCCACGGACGGACTGACATTCGCGCACGGCCTCGTCGTGAAGAAGGAGAAGATCGCGGCGAACGGGGAGTACAGCCTGAGCGGGGAGCGGTATCGGACGAATGGGACGATGACAACGGAATTCACGCTCCGCACAATCCAAGATATTGCTGTGGAAATTCGCGCCGGATTTGCAAGCGGACAGTCGAGCGCGGATACAACGGGAATCCCACATGTGCGTCCGATGAATATCAATGAGGACGGAAGGTTTGTGTCGGAAGGTACGAAGTTCATATCTGAGGAAGAATTTTCTGGTCGAGAAGACTACTCCCTCGCTGCGGAGGACGTCTTGTTCAATAACACTAACAGCGTGGACCTTGTCGGCAAGACCTGCCTCATCCAGCATCCGATACGCGGCGGGTTCTCCAATCATATGACTCGCATTCGCGTAAAACGGGATTTTTGTGAGCCACGCTTTCTTGCATTGATACTGCATGACGCATGGCGCAAAGGAATGTTTAAGAGTCGTGCAACAAGATGGGTCGGTCAAGCAGGTATTAACATTATGTCTCTCTCCAAGTTCGAAATCCCGCTTCCACCGCTGCACGTGCAAAAGGAGATCATTGCAGAAATTCTAGGCTACCAGAAGGTCATCGACGGAGCACGGGCCGTCATCGACAACTACCGGCCTCATATCTCCATTGATCCCGAGTGGCCGATGGTCGAGCTTGGCGATATTTGCGACCAAATCCAATACGGCCTTTCAAAACCGTTGAATACAGAGAATGTTGGTTATAAGATATTCAGAATGGGTGAGCTTGTCAATGGTATTTGTCTTGACGAGGGGAGTATGAAATGCTGTAATGTTTCCTATGAGGAATTTGAAAAATATCGTCTTTATAGAGGCGACATTTTATTCAATAGGACAAATAGTATCGACCATGTCGGGCGCACAGGTATTTTTAATCTTGAAGGGGATTATTGCTTTGCGTCTTACTTGATTCGACTTTCCATAATTGCAAATAGAGCTGATCCTTTTTTTGTCAATGCCTATATGAACTCGAAGAGTTTTCAGACGGGAATCAAACAGTTCGCCAGTAGGGCGATTGGTCAAGCGAATATCAACACAAAATCCCTCGCAAGCTATAGTATTCCCCTTCCACCTCTTGACGTCCAGCGCCGGATCGTTGCGGAAATCCAAGAGGAGCAGAAACTCGTCAACGCCAATCGCGAACTCGTCGAACGCTTCGAGACGAAGATCCAAAGGACGATCGACAGGGTTTGGGGCGAAGGAGGAAGCCGCTGACGGGACGACGTTGGCGTAATGTCGGCCCCTCATACGATTTCGGAAATGAAAAACTATGCGCAAGGCGACGACAGTGCGCCT
The DNA here is from genome assembly GCA_964630155.1 of uncultured Synergistaceae bacterium. Classification (GTDB taxonomy): domain Bacteria; phylum Synergistota; class Synergistia; order Synergistales; family Aminobacteriaceae; genus CALFXN01. Next base: position 1,074 of record CAZVUT010000033.1, on the reverse strand, counting down.
CTCCTTGTCGCGATGATTGCCGGCGCGTCTGACGGTTGGGGAGAAGAAACCGCGTTACTCCTCCAGCGCCTTGAGGTCGAAGTACATCGGCAACGTTTCCAGCCCCGCTTCCGATTGAATGAGAAACCGGAATCCGAGCTTTTCGTAAAAACGCAGCGTGTTCTCCCTGTTGATCGCATCGACGGTGATAAAGCGAACGGCAGGAGACGCCTGCTGGAAAAAACGTCCGAAGATTTCCTGCACCATGATGCGTCCGATTCCCTGCCCCTGCGCCGCGATGCTCACCGCAAGGCGCCCGATTTTTACGGCGGGGAACGTGAGATTCCGTTTCGAGTTATGGATTTTGCGAAGGAGATGATTGACGAACGTCGTCGCCCTGCCTTCTTCCTGCAATGACCGCACGAGACGACGAAAATTCAGGCTGTCGTTCAAGAGGTTATAGTATGCGACTATAGCTCCGGACTGATCCGAAACAAGGAAGGTCGAGGCGATTCTCTCCCGCTGAAAGGGCCACGCTTCGTGCAAGAGAAAATCCCGAAGGTCCAGATCCGGCTGTTCGTCGCCGCAATCGAAACCGTTCGGGATATCCGATTGATCCTTCAACAGAGCGACCGAAAGCTGCGAGTTCACTCTATCTTTATGACTTTTCCCTCATAAACATGGATGGTTTTTGCGTTCGCGAGCGCCAGGCACTCCCGGCGGAATTCGTCGGATACTTTTTTCGGACCGTGCGCAATCGTTTCCTCGAAGACGCGAACCGCGTCTTTTCTCTTGAGCGGCTTCGTTTGCTGCAGGACATACGCCATAGAATCCACCTCCTTGCCTTCATAAGTATGCAACGCAACGTCACAATGGTCAAGAATGCAATGCGAACGGGGCCGGGTTCCGTTCCTCGGCCCGGCTGTTTCGCGTCGCCTGCGCCCTGCGCCCGGATCATCAAGAGTGTCATCTTGAACGGCGCGACGGTTCCTACGGGCCGGTCCGGTTCACGACGGAGTCCGGCCGGCAGGCCGTCAGTCCCGCGATAATGCGCCGGCGCGTCTTCGCCGGGCGCCTCCTGTTTCCCGAAGGTAT
>CAZVUT010000032.1:15523-20255 GCA_964630155.1 uncultured Synergistaceae bacterium | reverse complement strand
TTACTGCCTCGAAGCCTAAGCCTTTCGCAAGTCCCCTGGTGAAAACAGTCTTTCCTGCTCCCAGATTCCCACGCAAAAGAATGCATAATGACCTTTCGACAAACCCCGAAAGCATTTCTCCGAGAAGCCGTGTTCTCTCGGGCGATTCAGAAAGGAGTGACACCCAACGCGTTCCCATAGCTATGTATTCTTCTTCCTGCGTGAATGGCGAAAGAAAAGTGTTATCGTCAATACTATCGCAATCGCTATCAGCAAAAAAGAAAGAATTCCGGTCCCGGGAGACCACGAGGGATTCGCCTTTCTGACAGCGACCAAAAACAAAAAAGACATGAGGCACCCCACCATGGTGCTCTGCATGCCCTTCATTCGTATTCGCTCGCTCTTTTGCATTTCCTCATCCCAGTTTATCCGACGACGGCGCATGGATTGTCCCGCATTTTCAGCAGCCCTGAGAGAACTTCGGGCATTCCTTCGGCGATCTCCCGGGCGAGCATCCCAAGTGGGCCATTTCTTCGCGCCCAGTTGGCGCCGCTCTCCCCGTGGATCCACGAAGCCGCGCAGCCGGCTTCGTAGGGAGTCATCCCGAAAGCCAGCATACTCCCGGCGCATCCCGAAAGGACATCTCCCGAACCGGCCACGGCAAGTGCTGCACTTCCCCGGGAGACCACAGCGGTCCGGGTTCCGTCGTCCACAATCGTTGTCCATCCCTTCAGCAACACGGGACCGTAACGCTCCGATATCCTCCGCGCAGCGCCGAGACGATCGCGACGGACCTCATCGATTGAGATGCCGAGAAGCCGAGCGGCTTCTCCATCATGAGGCGTAAGAAGGACATCCGATCTTCTCGTAACCGATTCGAAAACAACCGAAAGCCAGAAGAGCGAATCCCCGTCGAACACCGTCGGGATGCCCTGCTGTTCCCAAAAGATTTCCGTCCACCTGCGCCCCCGATCGCTCCGTCCGATACCCGGTCCGCATACGATGGCCCTGAAAGCGGTCGAGCTTTCCCGGAAGACGTCGGGCTCCTTCATATCGGAGTCCGTATTCTCGCAGATCGCTTCCGGATACAGTGAGACGCACGCACGCGCCGAGGCTTCCGGAGAAACAAGGCGAACGACTCCTGCTCCGGAACGCAATGCCCCGCCGACGCACAACAAGGGAGCGCCCGGGTATTCGTCGGACCCGGATACGATGAGAAGAGAGCCTTTTTTATATTTGTGGCACTCCGGCCCTGTATCGGGAAACCGCGAAACAAAAATTCCCAGCGTGGCGTCAACGACACGTGGGGAACCTCCGAGAACTTTTCTTTCTTCAACGCCGATGCTTCCAATGACTATCCGTCCCGCCGCCGCCCGCGCCGGAAGCACCGAGAGCCCGCTCTTCGCCGCAAGCAAAGAAACAGTGATTTCCGCCCGGATGCACGGTGCAAAAACCTCTCCCGTTCGTGGATCAATTCCGCTCGGGATATCGACCGACAGAATATGATGAACGACGCCCGAAAGGCGTATCAACCGTGCGATTTCGCCGCGCGGCGCACCGGAAGATCCGGTGCCGAGAAGCGAATCGACGCAGACGTCGCTTTGAATCATTTCCGTTTGAATTTCCTGATCGCTGAGTCCGGCGCTTTCGCGGATATCGATGCCCAGTCCGGAGAGTATATCCCGATGATACGAAGCGTCACCCTGAAAGGAGTCTTTGGAACACGAGGCAAATACCCGAACGGATACGCCATGCAGGGCAAGATGACGAGCGACGACAAATCCGTCCCCGCCGTTGTTCCCGGGCCCGCAAAGAATACATGCACTGAGGCATTTCGGATACGAGGAGAGCAGCGCATCGCAGACGGAGCGCCCCGCATTCTCCATGAGAATAGTTCCGGAGATTCCATACCGTCCAGCGGCTATAGAATCGGCTTCCCTGACAAACTCCGGATCGAAATAATTCATGATCTCCCTATTCTCCTTCAACGATCACAAACGCGACGGCAAGGTCATCTTCATGGCTCAGGCTGACCCAGGTTTTTCGAATGCCCCTTTTCTCAATCAAGGACGCAATCCCGGAGGCGTATCGAAAACAAGGGCCATTTTCCGTCCTGATAATCCAGGCGCCTTTCAGAACAATGGAGAACGTGGAAATACCGGTTGCCTTGGCGAGCGCTTCCCTTGCGGCGAAAGAAGAAGCGTAATGTCTTGCCGGAAGAGCGCGCGCTGATGCGTAAGCGATCTCGTCCTCATGAAATACGGCGTTACGAAAATGATTCGACCGCAATGCACGACTCATTCGAGAGATGCTGCACAAATCGGTGCCTATTCCCAGAATCACGCCTGCGCCTCCTGAAGATAACAAAAAAGGCGCCGTTTCGGCGCCTTGATATATACAATGGTGGGTGGTATAGGGTTCGAACCTATGACCTCTTCCGCGTCAGGGAAGCGTTCTTCCACTGAACTAACCACCCAACGGATAAAGATTCTACAGGCCCGTCTCGCTCTTGTCAACCGACTCATTTTTTTCAAATCAGCGCGGCAGCGACTCGGCTGCCTTTCGTGACATGCTTTCGCTCTTTTCCGCCGTCTTTGAAATACATCGGATGATCGCCGCCGGAACGCCACCTTCATGAAGCGCAGAGACGCCTTCTATAGTCGTTCCTCCCGGAGTCGATACTTCATCACGCAACGCTGCGGGATGCTTTCCGCTCTGCAGAAGAAGTTCCGAAGCTCCCGCCGCCGTCCATGCCGTCGCCTTCAGCGCCAAATCAGCCGGAAGTCCCAGGCGCACCCCTGCAAGAAGAAACGCGTCGAAAAACGAAAAATAGAACGCAGGCCCAGACCCGGAAATCGCCGTAATCGCGTCGAAAAACCTCTCCTGCACCGGAACCGCTTCACCAAGCGACTGAAGCGCTTCAACCAGAAATTCGGCTTCTCCGTCCGTCGCCGTCTCAGGCAAAACATACCCGGTAAACGCCCGATTCACGGCGGCGCAGATATTCGTCATTGCGCGTGCCCATCGGATATTCGGGAACGCGCTCTTCAGGGAATCCAGCGAAATTCCCCCGGCGAGAGACACGCAGAGCTTGTTTTCCAGCATCGTTTCGAGAGGGCGAAGCACGGGGAAGAATATGAACGGCTTGATTGCCGCCATGATGATATCGTTCCCGCGGCATAGTTCTTCCGAAGAGGGGGCAACGTGAACGCCAAAAGGAGAGAGAGCTTCTCCCTTTTCCGGGTTTGTGTCGAACACCGACACGTTGAATCCGCGTTGTCCCAGCCCCCTTGCGACAGCGCCTCCCAAAGCTCCGGCGCCGAGGACGCCTATTTTCATCCGAACGATTTCTTCCATACGAATCAGCTCCCCATTCCGAAATCTTTCCGCCATTCGCGCGCCCAGTGAAACATCCCGAGCGCCACGGCGACGCCGGCATTCAGAGATCCCGTTCCGCCGCATATCGGGATCCGCAGACTTTCGTCGGACCGCTGCCGGACAAGGTGGGAAACCCCCTCCCCTTCGGCTCCGATAACCAGGACGCAGCGCCCGGCCAGAGGTGTTTCCCAAAGCGACCGTTCGCCATTCATATCGAGAACCGTCACCCAATACCCTTCGTTTTGCAGTTCCCCCACGCACGCGGCCACGTTCCCGACGGCGACCATGGGAACCCTCAGTATCGCTCCGGCGCTTGTCTTTACCGATATCCCCCCGGGAAGCGCGGACCGTCTTTTCGGGAAAAGAACGCCGCTCGCTCCGGCGGCTTCCGCAGTGCGTACGATCGCGCCGAGATTATGCGGGTCTTGAATATGGTCGGTGAGTACAAGGAGTGACGCACTCTTCCCCTTCTCTTCGCCAAGAAGCGACTCAAGAGAACGGCAGGGGATCGGAGACATCCGGGCGGCGACGCCCTGCGTCGCGGTTGTCCCGCATTCGCGCTCCAAAGCCGCCGGTTCGATTACGTCAACAGGAATACCCGCAGTTGCCGCAAGCGTCTTATAGAGGGCCGCCTGGGACGAAGGGAGTCTCGAAGAGAGAAGAATCCGCAATCCCATGGACGGGGTCTTTTCCAGAAGATCCCTGACCGGTTGCCTCCCCCAGCATAGGTCCGGAGTGTTTTCGTTCTCGCTCTCAAGTGCGCGTTCCTTCGCGTGCATCTCCGTTCGCCTCAATTCATACGATCCTTTTCATATTGCCGAAGATACCAGGCAGTATATCCCTTGCCCGATTGAACGAGTTGATCAGGAGTCCCCTCGTCGATGAGCATTCCTCCGCCGTTGCCGCCTTCTGGTCCGAGATCGATAAGATAGTCCGCCGACATGAGGACATCCAGATTGTGTTCGATCATGAGAACCGTGTTTCCGTTGTCGACGATCCTGTTGATGATCTCAAGAAGCTTTTTGATGTCCGTATAGTATAACCCTGTCGTCGGTTCGTCCATGAGATACAGCGTGGGCCCCGAAAACCGCTTGCCCAACTCCCTGGCGAGTTTGACCCGTTGCGCCTCGCCGCCGCTCAGCGTCAACGCGGACTGGCCGAGGCGGATATATCCGAGGCCGGCGTCCTGTATCACTGACAGCTTTGAGGAAATGGCGGGAAGGTCCTTGAAGAATGCGACGGCTTCGTCAACGGTCATGGACAGCACTTCGGAAATGGAATGCCCCTTGAACATCACTTCGAGCGTTTCCCTGTTATAGCGGCTTCCTCCGCACACCTCGCACGGGACATACACATCGGGAAGGAAAAGCATCGA
>CAZVUT010000032.1:0-15423 GCA_964630155.1 uncultured Synergistaceae bacterium | reverse complement strand
GGCTTCCTCCGCACACCTCGCACGGGACATACACATCGGGAAGGAAAAGCATCGACACTTTCGTCGATCCCGCGCCGCCGCAGGCTTCGCACCGGCCTCCCCTGACATTGAAGCTGAAGCGGCCCGGCTTGTACCCACGGATTTTCGCATCCGGAAGTTCCGCAAAAAGATCCCGAATGTGCGAAAAAACGCCGGTATAGGTTGCGGGATTCGACCTCGGAGTCCTCCCGATCGGGCTCTGATCGACCAGGATCACATTCCGGAATGATTCCCATCCGACAATCGAAGCATGGGTTCCCGCCCTTTCCCTGAAATCACGATCGAGAATCCGTCGAAGCCCCTTGTACAGGACATCATACACAAAACTGCTTTTCCCCGAGCCGGACACGCCGCTGACGCAGGTAAAAACCCCCTGAGGAATCCGGACGTCAATCTTTTTGAGGTTATTGTGCGCCGCGCCCTGAACACTGATCCAACCGTCAGGTTTTCTGGGTTTCTTTCTCCGGATCATCCCGGACTGTTCGCCGCGCAGATAGGGTCCCGTCAGGCAGTCGGTTTTCGAGACGTCTTCAAAAGAGCCGCTTGACACGATTTCCCCTCCGAGTTCGCCCGCCGCAGGCCCCATTTCGACTATGGCGTCCGCAGCCATCATCGTATCCCGGTCGTGTTCCACGACAATGACGCTGTTCCCCAGATCCCGGATGGATTGCAGCGTCCGGATGAGTCGAGACGTGTCCCGCGCGTGAAGCCCGATCGTCGGTTCGTCGAGCACGTACAGGACACCGCTGAGTTTCGAGCCGATCTGCGTGGCAAGACGGATTCGCTGACTCTCACCACCGCTCAATGTGTCGGCGCGCCGATGGAGTGAAAGATACCCGACCCCGACGTCGCAAATGAACGACAGGCGTTTCTGAACCTCTTGAATCGCCTGTCCGACGATGGCGTTTTCCTGCGAGGTCCATTCCATATTCCGGAGCAGCGTTACGAGATCGTCAATCGGCATAAGGACGAGTTCTCCGATGGCGCGCCCCTTCACCTTCACATGCAGGGCTTCAGGACAGAGCCGCAATCCTCCGCACGTTGCGCAGGCGTCCTCGACGCGGTACCCCTCCAGTTCTTCTTTCACGTTCTCGGATTCCGTGTCCTTCCAGCGATTCTCCAGCCACGGAAGAAGTCCTTCGTATCGGCCCATATAGACCTTTGAATCCGCGCCGTCCTTGAAGAGCATAGGGAGACGCTCATCTGTCCCATGAAGAATAAAATTCCTGACATCCTCGGGAAGTTTTGAAAAGGGACATGATACGTCCCAGGAATATTTCTCTATATACTGCTGGAGTTTGGAAAGCATGTAGTGTTTCTTCTTCCACGGCAGAAGGGCGCCTTCCGGGATCGATCGATCACAGTCAATCGAGAGCTCTTCAGAAAAGAACTCGTGGCTTCCGAGCCCGCTGCACTCTTTGCAGGCCCCGTACGGATTGTTGAAGGAGAAAAGGCGCGGTTCGACGTCCGGCATTGCGATTCCGCAATCGGCGCAGGTAAAATTGGAAGATGCAGTTTTTTCCGAACCGTCCTCCGAAAGGATCATCACGATCCCATCACTGAGGGAAAGCGCGTTCTCAACAGCTTCCGAAATCCTCCCGCGCCTTTCCCGAATGGCAAGCACACGGTCGACCACTACCTCGATCGTATGGCGCCGGTTCTTTTCAAGCGGAATCTCTTCCTCCAGCCAGAGAATCTTCCCGTCAACACGAACACGGAGAAACCCCTTTTCTTTCGTTTGTATCAGGAGATTTCTGAACTCTCCCTTTTTCCCTCTCACAAGGGGCGCAAGGATTTCAATCTTCTTTCCTTCGAGATCACTGAATATGCTTTCCACGATCTCGTCCAGAGAGTACCGGATGACGGGTTTCCCGCAATTTGGACAGTACGGGATTCCTATCCGGCCGAAGATAAGCCGAAGATAATCGTATGTCTCGGTCACCGTGCCGACCGTCGAACGAGGGTTGTGTGACGCCCCTTTCTGCTCGATCGATATCGCCGGCGAGAGGCCTGAAATATCATCGACATCGGGTTTTCCCTGAACGCCGAGAAACTGCCGGGCGTATACGGAGAGAGATTCCACATAACGGCGTTGTCCTTCCGCATAGAGGGTATCGAACGCCAGTGAAGATTTCCCCGAACCCGAAGGGCCCGTGATGACGACAAGTTTATTTCTTGGAATATCGATGTCGACGTTTTTGAGGTTGTGCTCCCGTGCTCCCCGAATTCGAATCCAATCCGTCACTCTTTCTTGCTCCCCCTTTTCGGGCCATGATCGCATCCCGCAACTCGGCGGCGCGTTCAAAATCCAGCTTTTCAACCGCCTGCCACATGAGTTTCTCCAGATCTCCCACCGTTACGAAGGCATCTCGCGCGTTCGGCTGCGCGACCCTTCCCTTTTCCTGAAATTCTTCAGGGAGCAGTGAGATGACTTCTTTTCGTATCGTTTCGGGCGTAATCCCGTGAAGTTTGTTGTATTCTTCCTGTTTTTTTCGTCGCCGGCTCGTCTCTTCCATGGCCGAACGAATGCTCTCCGTTTCGCTGTCCGCATAGAGAATCACTATTCCCAGCGTATTCCTGGCCGCTCTTCCCATCATCTGGACAAGAGAACGGTGTGATCGAAGAAACCCTTCCCTGTCGGCGTCCAATATGGCGACAAGCGACACCTCCGGCAAGTCCATTCCCTCTCTGAGGAGATTGACTCCGACAAGAACGGATATTGCGCCGGCTCGAAGATCCCGAATAAGTTCCGCGCGTTCAAAGGTGTTGAACTCGGAGTGTATGTACCGAACCTTGATCCGAAGCTCCTGAAGGTATTCGGCAACGTCCTCGGCGGATCTCTTCGTAAGCGTCGTCACTAAAGCCCTTTCTTTCTTTTCCTCGATGCCACGGAGACGTTCAACCAGATCATCGATCTGTCCTTTCGCCGGAAGAAGGAGCACTTCCGGATCGGGAACCCCTGTCGGACGAATGATCTGTTCGACGACCTGCGTCGAAATGTCATTTTCCCAATCTCCCGGAGTCGCGGAAATAAACAGGGTTTGTTTCATATGCTTCAGAAATTCCTGCCAGTTTAGCGGACGGTTGTCGAGGCAGGATGGAAGTCTGAAGCCGTTTTCGACAAGCACTTCCTTTCGCGCCCTGTCGCCGTTGAACATGCCCCGCACCTGCGGGAGCGTAATATGCGATTCGTCGACAACCATCAAAAAGTCTTCCGGGAAAAAATCGACGAGCGTCCCGGGAGGTTCCCCGGCGGATCGGCCATCGAGGTAACGGGAATAGTTCTCGATTCCGGAACAATATCCGACCTCCGAAAGCATCTCCATATCGTACCGTGTTCGCATCGTTATTCTCTGAGCTTCAAGATACTTTCCCCGGGAAAGAAACATCGCTTCCTGCTGCTTCATCTCTTCTTCAATCTGTGGAAGCGCGTTTTCGACGGCGTTTCTGTTCGTGACATAGTGTTGCGCCGGGAAAACCGACGCGTATGGGAGCGTCCTGTGTGAACGCCCCGTCACGGGATCGAATTCGTCGATCCTCTCGATTCGATCTCCGTCAAAGGCTACACGAATCGCGTATTCCCCAGTCGAGGGATATATTTCCACGATATCTCCCCTTGCGCGGAAGGTTCCCGGCTCAAGCGAAATATCGTTCCGCTCATAGTAGTTATCTACAAGTCGCTCAAGGAATGACCGTACGTCCCATTCCTCATCGACCGCAAACGGAAGTATCGCATCCTCGTAATTTTCGCGTTTTCCCAAACCATAGATACAGGAGACGCTTGCGACAACGATGACATCTCTTCTTTCAATGAGCGATTTCGTTGCGTCCAGGCGCAGCTTTTCTATCCGTTCATTGATGGATGCGTCCTTCTCGATAAAGGTATCGGTTGAAGGAAGATACGCCTCGGGCTGATAGTAATCATAATAGCTCACGAAATAGCGGACCGCGTTATCCGGAAAAAATGATTTAAACTCGCTGTAAAGCTGCGCGGCCAGCGTCTTGTTGTGCGCCAACACAAGAGTCGGCTTCTGAACCCTCGAAATGACATTCGCAACGGTGTACGTTTTCCCGCTTCCCGTAACTCCGAGAAGCGTCTGGTATCTGTCTCCTCGTAATACTCCCGAGGTCAGTTTTTCGATAGCCTGCGGTTGGTCTCCGGAAGGCGGCCAGGGGGAATTCAGCCGGAACTTTTCATTCTGGAAAGGAGATTGAATGTACTTCATCCGCTATCCTCCTTCACAAAAAAGAAACGATTCGATCCCCGAAGAAAGAACAAAGGGAGCACGCAAAGAGACGGCGCGCTCCCGAATTGCTCTTTTTCGTATTCAGTTCCTATCCGATTCTGCTATAGCGGTTGGGGCGCAGATGTTTCTTTTTCGAGAGCCTGTTCAGGCGCTGCAAGACTGTGTTCTTCGTCAGGGCCGGATCCCTGTTCGCCGTTCAGGCGAAGGAGTTCGTCCAGCTCTTTGCCTTCGATGTTTTCCCTCTCCAGAAGCGCCTCGGCGACCCTGTCCATATTTGAGAGATTATCAACAAGAATATTACGCACTTTGCAATAACACTCATCTATTATTTTTTTTATTTCTACATCTATTTCATGAGCCACAAAATCGCTATAATTTCTGTCTTCGCCGATATCCCGTCCCAGAAAAACTTCCTGATGCTTACGGCCAAGCTTAACAAGGCCAAGTTTCTCACTCATGCCGAATTCGGTAACCATCTGACGGGCTATCTGCGTCGCTCTCTCAAGGTCATTCCCAGCGCCCGTCGTCACGTCCCCGAATTTGATCTCTTCAGCCACGCGACCGCCCAAAAGACCGCAGATCCGGTCGATCATTTCGGAACGGGACATGAGGAATCGATCCTCGGTAGGCAGTTGAAGCGTAAATCCGAGCGCCATATGTCCTCTTGGGATGATGGAGATCTTATGCACAGGATCGCTCGATGGTATGAATTTCGCAACGAGCGCGTGCCCCGTCTCATGGTACGCGATGATTCGCTTTTCCCTCTCTCCGACGATCCGGCTCCGTCGCTCCGGTCCCGCTATGACGCGGTCGATTCCTTCCTCGAACTCGCTCATGCTGACATCGTTCCTTCCCTCGCGGGCGGCGAGTATGGCCGCTTCGTTCACAAGGTTCGCGAGATCAGCTCCGACGAACCCCGGGGTCCTTCGTGCGATGACGCCGAGATCGACATCGGGAGCGAGTTTTTTCCCCTCGGAGTGGACTTTCAGGATTGCCTCTCGGCCCTTGACATCAGGGCGATCCACGACGATATGCCGGTCGAAACGTCCCGGTCGGAGCAATGCCGGGTCCAGAATATCGGGCCTGTTTGTGGCCGCAATAAGAATAATCCCGGTCTGCTCATCGAAGCCATCAAGTTCAACCAGAAGCTGGTTCAGGGTCTGCTCCCGCTCGTCATGGCCTCCGCCGAGACCGGCGCCTCTCTGACGGCCGACGGCATCCATTTCGTCAATGAATATGATGCAAGGCTGATATTTTCGCGCCTGTTCAAAAAGATCCCGAACGCGCGCAGCTCCGACACCCACAAACATTTCGACGAAATCCGAACCGCTGACGCTGAAAAAAGGCACATCTGCCTCGCCTGCAGAGGCCCGGGCCAAAAGCGTTTTTCCGGTTCCAGGGGGGCCGAGAAGGAGGATACCCCGCGGCACCTTCGCCCCCAGGGCGGTGAATTTTGAAGGATCCTTCAGGTATTCGATGACTTCACGAAGTTCCTGTTTTGATTCGTCACACCCTGCGACGTCCATGAACGTCACCTTCGGACGATTATCGAGAAACATCTTTGCTTTGCTCTTGGCGAAGTTCATCACTTTCCCGCCGCCGCCCTGCATGTTGTACAGAAAGAATACCCAAACTCCAATGAGAAGAAGCGTTGGGAAGAGAGAAGAGAGCATACCGGCCCACCACGGCGTCTTTTGCGGCGGCTCGATTTCTACGTTCACTCCCTTTTCGGAGATCTCTTTCGCGAGTGATCCGGGTTCCGCGACATACGAAATAAACTCCCGGCCGTCTCTGTATCTGCCTTTTATCGAGTTTTCTCGGATGACGACCGATGTGACGGTTCCATCAGCGACTCCTTGAAGCAACGCGCTGTAAGACACCTCCAGGGACTGTTGCGAGCCTTGCGGAGGAGCGAGAAACACATTGACCAGACTGACCACAAGCACAATCAGAATCAGGTAGAGACCCAGGTTCTTCATAAGACGTCCCAATTACGCTTCGTCTCCCCTTTCAGGAACTACGACATGGACTGAGGGAAGGTTTCGCCATCGTCCCGAATAGTCCAACCCATAGCCAACAACAAAATAGTCCGGAATGACGAATCCGGTATATCGGACCGCCACTTCGACTTTGCGACGATCGACTTTATCCAGAAGCGCGCACACGCGGACACTCTCCGGTTCTCTCTCAAGCATCATTTTGACAAGATATGATAGAGTCAGTCCCGTGTCAACAATGTCCTCCACGATCAGGACATGCTTTCCGCGAATACTGCAATCCAGATCCTTGATTATGCGCACGATGCCGCTCGTATTCGTCGAATCGCCATACGAGGAAACAGCCATAAAATCGAGAGTCACTCCCACATCCCTGTCAATGCAACGGACAAGGTCGGACAGGAACACTACGGCGCCTTTCAGGATTCCGATCACTACAAGATCTTTGCCGGAGTAATCAGCGCTGATCTCTTTCCCAAGCTCTTCAACGCGTTTTCGTATTTCTTTTTCGTCGATAAGGACTTCCGAAAGAATCATAGACTCCACACGTACCTCTCCGAATTATATTGACGGAATGAAATCGATCCGGATTCCATCTCTGTCAAAAAGGTTTAGAGAATCCTTCCAAAAAGGAACGAAAATCCGTTGCCCCGATTTCAAAACGGGCCAGATGCTTCGACAAAACCACGGAACCGCCCCGGCTTCGACTGCTCCGTCTGCAAAAGCCTGTTCGGATGAGATGACGGATATCTGCGACCGGGAGAATGATATTGACTGTATGCGTTTCAGCTCTTGCGGCATTTCGCTTCCGGGAGGATACGCACTGCATTCGACGATCCATCCGCCCCAGGACAAAGAATGCCCGGGACGAGGGGCCCGAACTGCATCCCTGTCGCCCCAACCCGTTTGAAACGGTCGAACCCAACCGATAAAGTCACCCGATCCCCCTTGCACGACCCAGCCGCCCTGCCATTGGAAGGTCCATTTTTCTCCCTTTTCACAGAGCCTGCAAAGAACATTGAGTCGTGCGCGTGAAAGGGCTGTCAATCCGAGCTTCTTCCCGACGGCTTTCAAAAGCAACGCTCTGTCCCACGAATCGAGAACCGTAAACTCGCTTCTCCGTAGAACGAACGGGATGAGCGGTGAAGGATATTCGATCTTCTCCAAAAGCAAAGAGACCCGACTCTCTTCGCGAACACGCAGTCGTAACATTTCGTCCGCAAGATCGAGAAGTCGCTCTTTGACTCGGGGATTGATGTTCTTTTCGATCCAAGGGACGCATTCCAGGCGAATACGGTTTCTTGTAAAGACGTCGACCTGATTCGTTTCGTCTTCACACCACGGGATATTTCTTTCGACCAAGACCGATCGCAGCTTCTCGCGCGAAAACGACAAGAGCGGCCGGACGATTTCCCCGCGTCTTTCCGGTATTCCGGCAAGCCCCATAAAACCGGCGCCTCGAAACAAATTCAACAACATAGTTTCGACGCGATCATCCGCATTATGGCCAAACGCTATTCCCCAAGCCCCCGTCTCTTTCCGTATTACCCCAAGAATCGAATATCGCACCCTGCGCGCAGCTTCTTCAAGCGTCTCACCTCTTTTTCTCAACTGTGAGACGACGGTGTGAACAACAACACATGATACTCCAAGCTTTTCGGAAAAGCTTCGAACGAATTGCGCATCTCTGAATGAAGGCGCTCCGCGTATGCCGTGTTCTATGTGGGCAACGATGATCTTCCCGGGCCAGAAGGCGGAAAAGAACCAAAGGAGAGCGATAGAATCCCCGCCGCCGGAGACAGCAAGAACGACAGGCTCCGTCGTATCCCACCATCCCTGTCGAACTCCGGCTTCACGGAATTGCTTTTCCAGAAAAGCATCAGACATATCATATCGGCTGAATATCATTCATTCCTCATTTGTACATCATAAAGGAGAGGACACTGCAGGGATGCGGATTTGATCTGCAAAATTTCTGAAAAAAAAACGGTCCCCATAAAACGGGAACCGTCAAAAAAACAATGGTGGCGGTGACTGGAATCGAACCAGTGACACTGCGGGTATGAACCGCATGCTCTAGCCATCTGAGCTACACCGCCATTTGGTTGCGGGGACAGGATTTGAACCTGTGACCTTCGGGTTATGAGCCCGACGAGCTTCCTGGCTGCTCCACCCCGCGATTTCGGCAAAATTGATGTTCCCAAAAGAAATAATTGGTTGCGGGGGCAGGATTTGAACCTGCGACCTTCGGGTTATGAGCCCGACGAGCTTCCTGGCTGCTCCACCCCGCGACTTTTGGCAATTGCTACTCGGCGCTTGTGCACCGGCATCAGACGCCCGTTCAATCACACTTGCATTTCGGACTCGCCGGAACGTTTGTTTGGTGGGAGCGGCGGGACTCGAACCCGCACGAGCTTGCGCCCGAGAGATTTTAAGTCTCTAGTGTCTACCGTTCCACCACGCTCCCGTAACCGAAAGCAAGGGATAGTCTACACTGCCTTCGTTAGCCTGTCAACCGCTCAGGAGTATTTCCGCTTGTCCAAGGCGTCTTCAAAGGTTCTCGGGGAAAGGGTTCGTCCGGAAAACCCGATCGAAAAACATTGGGAAGCCGCAATCATCGGCGAAAACCACCATAACGTTTTCCTCACATCCGAACCATACGGGTGCAACCGGATCATTCCGTCAGGCATTCTTTTCTTCCGCGTCGGCCATGGGCGCCGGTGCGCGGTATTTACGAAAAACATGAGGTTCGATTCCTTGACGCGCCGAGGGGCGCAACGGAGATATTTCCCGTTTCCCGAAATCATCAACGGCGCGGCGGATAAAAACCGTCTCCTGCGCCGCTATGTCGATAATCCGGATTCCGGATACGGCCGCACCGGAAGCATCTCGCATGAGAAGCACTCTCGGACACAGCAAATTCCGCTCCTTTGATTCGAGAACGACTCCAAGAGAGCCGTCAGAAAGCTCGATGGCGGTTCCTGCCGGGTATAACCCCAGACCGGAAAGAAGCGTCCGGACAATGAAGGTATCGAAATGCGATTGCGCTTTCCCGATGATATTCGAGATCGCTTCGTCGCTTCGTTGCGAGTCGTCTTCCTGGACAACGTTGATGAGATTGTCAAAGAGGTTTGCGATAGCGACGATACGCGCCGGGATAGGGATATCCTCCCCTTTCGCGCCGTCCGGATACCCTTTCCCTTCCCATTTCTCATGATGTGACCGAACTGCCGACAGAATCCGTTCGTCCCTGACAAGGACGTCTTTCAGAACCGCTTCTCCGAGAAGGGTGTGACATTGCAGCGTTCGCGTCTCCCCATCGCTCAGCGTCCTGTTTTTATCCAAAAGACCGTTTGGGAGAAAAGCCTTGCCTATATCGTGCAACAGGGCTCCCATCGTGACGGCGGCCGTGTACTTCGGCCAGAGCGGAAACATCCGCGATGCGATGAACCCCGCAACAAGCGCGACATTCAGAGAGTGGCGCGAAATCGCCTCTTCCAAGCCCCGTATTCGCGTAATCGAGAACGTGATCTGCGGCGTTTTCCGAATCTCGTCCTGCAAATACGAGCCGATGGAGAGAAGGGAAAGAACACCTTGCTCTCTCTTGCCCTTATCGTGAATATTGCCGAACACGCCGGCGATCTGATGGAGAATGACCTGAGAAAGCAGCGTGTTGATCTGGGCAAGCGGATGATCGGCTGCTTTGAGCAGAGACTTGAATTCCTCGAGCGTCACAAGGGGGCTTTCTTTAATGACAAGGCGCCGGATGCCGTGGCGTTTCAAAAAATCTATGATATCCGGCTGTGACTGCCTGAGAGACGACAGCTCGTATCCTTTCGGAACGAGAAGAACGGATGAACGGGACAATACGTCAGCCGCAATGACCCCTTGTTCGGAGGCTATCTGGTCAACATGGATCCTCCTCGTTCTCGACATGAATACACCCCTTCCCTTTCGGTTTCTTTACAATGAACATCCTAACGAAAACAGGACGGATGTGCAAGCGGATTCATATCGTATTTACCGGGCGGTTCATCGTGCGTACTGTCTGTACATAAAAACGCCATCGTTGACACATGCATAGGCCCGTGCTATCCTGCATCCGTGCGCTATTGTACACGTTAAAATACTAAAGCATGGGGTTGTTTCTTCATGATTCGACTGGACAGAAACGAGCTTCCCTTCCTGTTGCCCCAATCGCCTCGTGAAAGAGTCATCTCCGCAATCGCATGCTTCGATTTCGAGCGCTATCCCGACCCGGGATTCAACGAGCTTCTTTCCATACGCAATTCTTTCGTTCGCCGCATGAACGCTCTGCCCGCATTAGCGGCGCTAATTTTGTCCTTTTGTGGAAACAACCGGTCATTCCCGATCTGAAGAAAATGGCGTTTTCGTCAGGTTTCTCCATGTAAGCAGAGAGCTGGGAGCCAAAGGACCGGACGTTGGTTCGGATTTCAATCGAAGTGCGCGAGGAAATGGAACCGCTGTTTTCTTTTTCAGGCGACGCGATAACGAGAACCTGTCGACAGTGGAGGTGGGAAGTGTGGCTGATTCCTGGAAAGATGAGTGGACGGATCAGTTATGTCGTGCGTTTCTTTCTCTGAAGACTGTAGACGAAATGTACTGTTTTCTGGAGGATGTTGCGACCATCGGCGAAATCTGCGCTCTTGCCCAAAGACTCGAGGTCGCCCGTTTGTTGAACGAAGGATGCACGTATCCCGAGATCGCAAAGCAGACGACGGAAGGGAAAAAGAAAGTCAGCACGGCGACGATCAGCCGCGTCAAGAAGTTCCTGGAATATGGAGCTGACGGCTATAAAATTGTGCTGGAGCGACTTAAGAAAACTGAGGAATAAGGAATGGGCCGGTTCTCCTTCCCCGGCCCGTTCCTTATTCAGATGAATCGCCGCGCCGCAGGGCATATGTCCCGAATCGGACAGGATGCGCATTTCGGATTTCTCGCCGAACAGAAACTTCTTCCATGATGGATGATATTGACATGCGCTCCGAGAAAACGCTGTTTCGGTACAATTTCTTCATAAAACGCACTCATGTCTTCGGGGCGCGCCTTTTCGGGCGCCCATTTCATACGTCGAGTAAAGCGCGCAATATGCGTATCGACAGGAAAAGCAGGAATTTCGAGATCGAAAAGAAGAACGCACGCTATAGTTTTGGGCCCCACTCCGGCGAATGAACGGAGAAACTCCACGATACGCGCCGGTTCCCACGTGCGAAGAGCGCGCAGGGAAATTTCCCCAAATGTTTCTCGAACTTTTTCCAGGATATCCACGATTCTTCCTGATTTTATCGACGACAGTCCAGCAGGCCTTATTGCTTCGGCAAGCCGCGCCGGATCTTTCAAAGCTTCTTCCCATTCGGGGAAAGTTTCCCGCAGACGGAGATACGCCCTGTCCCGGTTTTTGTCATTCGTATTCTGCGACAAGACCGTCAGGACCAGTCCTTCCAACGGCTCATCATGCCCGAGACGAGGCGGATTCCTTTCGTTGCGCCACACGTCCTCCAGCAGATCGAGGACGTTCAATACGTGTTGCCGTACAGAATTCGGCGGACTTTCGGACGTCGCCGGTTTCATTGGCCGTCGGCGTCGCTTTCTTCTTTTCCTTGCTCGTCATCCGTGACGCCGAAGAGTTTTTTGATTTTCGCAGCATCCTCCATAAACTTCCAGAGCCTCGCCTGGACGAGTCCATGAATCGTATCTCCGGAGAATTTTCCGTTCTCGTCGCGTTCTCCGGCGGGTTTCCCGGTCAGGATCTCAATTCCTTCGTCGATCGTCTTCACCGTCCAAATATGGAATTTCCCTTCGCGGACAGCCTGAAGAACGACGTGATCCAACATGAGGTGCTGAACGTTCTGGACCGGAATCATGACGCCCTGTTTCCCCGTCAGTCCGCGGACGGAACAATATTCGAAGAACCCCTCAATTTTCTCGTTGACGCCGCCTATCGGCTGTATGTTCCCGAACTGGTCCACGGAGCCCGTAACGGCTATTTCCTGCCGGAGAGGAACCCCGGACAGGGCGGAAAGGAGACAGTAAAGTTCCGTGGACGAAGCGCTGTCTCCATCTATGGCTCCGTAGGTCTGCTCAAACGTGATGCGGGCGGAAAGGGAAAGCGGCATTTCCCGCGCGTAGGTCCGCCCCAGGTAGCTTGTCAGGATGAGAAGCCCCTTGTTATGGATCGGCCCCGTCATCTTGACTTCGCGTTCAATGTTGACGACGCCTTCCTGTCCCATAAAGACATTCGCCGTTATCCTCGACGGATGCCCGAAGGCGTAATCCATCATGTCGACGACAGCAAGACCGTTGATCTGACCAACCGCGTCGCCTTCGGTGTCGATACGGATCACGCCGTCTTCAAACGCCCGCGTCACACGTTCCTGAATGAGGTTCGACCGGAATCGTTTCTCGCGGATCGCCTTGATGACATCTTCGCGCGCAACGGCATCGCTTTCGCGGGTTTTCGCCCAAGCCGCGGATTCGACGATGATCTCTGTGATCTTGTTGAATTCGGTGGAAATTCGATTCTGGTTTTCGGCGAGTCGGCTCGACCATTCGATCACTTCGGCAATCGCGTCCGCGTCGAAAGGAAGACTCCCGTTTTCCCGTACGAAGTTGCCGACAAACTGCGCCATCTGTTTTTCGGTTTCTTCATTCCGCGTCATATCGATATCGAAGTCGGCCTTGATCTTGAACATCTTCTGGAATTCCGGGTCGTAATACTGTAAAAGCGAATACAGATAGGGCGTCCCCACGATGACGACCTTCATGTCGATGGGGATCGGCTGCGGGCGCAGCGACGAGACCGGAACCGCCCCATACTGTTCCCCGAGATTCTCTATACTCGCTTCTCCTGTGCGCAGGACACGTTTGAGCGATTCCCACGACATAAAGTTCATAAGCACCTTTTCGGCGTCAAGGACGAGAAAGCCGCCGTTCGCCTTATGAAACGCTCCGGCGACGATTTTCCCGAAGTCAGTGTACAGATACCCCTGTCGGCTTTCGTACTCGACCTTTCCCGAAAGGTTGTAATACGTCGGGTTGGTTTCCCATACGACCGGAGCTCCGTTCGAAGCATCGTTCGCAACGAACACGTTCACGTAGTACCGGCCGAAATCGATATCCGCGTTTTCGTCCTTGACCGCGGCCACGAAGAGATTGAAGTTCTCGATGATATTCTCGGCGAGCGCGTCCATCCAGGAGCTCAGAACGTCACTCCCGCCGTATTTCGCCTTCAGATCCTGAAGGTACGGCGAAATCGCGTTTCTGCAGATTTCCGCTTCGAGCTTCGTTATCTGATCCTTGAGAACCTTCTCGAGATCCCGTATTTTCCGCAATACTTCGAGCGTTCTCTGCGAAACGTCTTCGGAGTTCTTTTGCAGTTCTTTCTGCTTCTCTTCGGAAAGCGCCTCGAATTCCTCCTGCTGTATTTCCCTCGAAGAGGTCTCGCCGCTTTCGGACGTCTCCTGAGTCAGCGGGATGTTGACGAACCCCTGGGGAGTCCTTTTCAGAGAAAACCCCTTTTCGACGGCCCATGCCTTGAGTTCTTCCATGAGTCCGTTGACTTCTTCCTGAAAGCTCTTGACGAGTTGCGCCTTTGAATCCTCGTATTGACTCTTTTCAAAAGCTTTGCTGATCGCAGTCTTCATTTCGTCGATGAGTTCCTTGAAGGCGTCTCCCATCTCTTTGCCTTTTCCGGCAGGGAGCTCAATCGCCAGAGGACGTCCCGGATCCTCGAAATTGAACACGTACACCCAATCGGAAGGCGCGGGACGTTTTTGCGCCACATCGCGCAGCCGGTCGAGCGTATATGTGGTCCGCCCGCTACCGGGATGCCCCAGGACAAATATGTTGTACCCCTTGAAATCGACATTCAGCCCGAAAGATATCGCCTGAACGGCGCGCTTCTGGCCGATGAACTGCTTGGGACACTCTATTTCACTGGTAGTGGAGAACCCGAGGGTACACACATCGGTTGTCTTTCTGAGTTGGTCTATGGAAAGCTCGTTCTTGTCAGCGACAGTCATGCTGCTTCCCCCTTCGCCTCTGCGTTTTTTCCGTTTTGCCCGTTCATCGGTTCATTCTACACCACACTATCTCTCGGAGCATCTTGAGAAGATGAAAGCGAGCGATTAGAATGCTCCCTGACAGACAGGGGGCATTATCCCATGAGTCTTACGTATAAAAAAGTGTTGGTCTCCGGAATTGTGCAGGGAGTCGGATTCCGGCCGTTCTGCGCCCGGACCGCATTGGAAATGGGGGTAGCCGGCTCCGTCCGGAACACGTCCGACGGAGTGGTTCTCGAGCTTGAAGGAGACAATACGCTTCTCGAAGCGTATCTATCCCGGCTGGAAATGGAACAACCGGATGCGGCGCATATTACTTCTCTTGAGATCACCGAAAACGATGAATCCCGATCCGTCCCGACATATCGGACCTTTTCGATCGAACGAAGCGTTCGGCATGAGGAACAGAAAGTCCTCATCCCTCCCGATATCGCGACATGCGACGATTGTCTGAAGGAACTCGAGGATCCGGAGAACCGCAGGTATCTCTATCCCTTCATAAATTGCACCAATTGCGGACCTCGTTATACGATCATCAAAGATCTTCCGTATGACCGTCCGCTGACGACCATGAGCAGCTTCTCCTTGTGCGAGAGATGCCGGATAGAATACGAAGATCCGGCTAACAGGCGCTTTCACGCCCAACCGAACGCCTGCTCCGATTGCGGCCCTCGTCTGGATCTGACCGACAGCCGGGGGGGAATGCTCGCAACCGGCGAGGACGTGATCCCTGAACTGGTGAAAAGACTGCTTCACGGAAGTATCGCCGCAATCAAGGGGCTCGGCGGTTTCCATCTCGCCTGTGATGCGCGCTCCGATACAGCGGTGGAAACGCTGCGCAAGAGAAAGCACCGGCCGCACAAACCGCTTGCGATCATGGTTCGTGATGCGGAAGCCGCCGATTCCATAGTCGTTCTTTTCCCGACTGCGCGACGCCTCCTGGGCAGCACCAGGCGTCCCATCGTTCTGTGCCCCGTCCGAAAGGGGAACCGGCTTTCGTCTCTTCTCGCACCGGGACAGACGACGCTCGGAATCATGCTTCCGTACACGCCGTTGCAC